>NZ_JBNPOS010000010.1:0-61636 GCF_050315295.1 Streptococcus sp. SGI.013 | reverse complement strand
ATTTTATTACGTTTGAAATCTTAAATGGAAAACGAAAACATGAACTATATTTGCTGAAGTTACTTGTCGAAAATGATGGCATAGTTTCATCAGATAAATGGTTTGAAACAATTATTGAGCACGATTTGGATTTCAGAACAGAAGCTCTGGAATCTGTAACAAGGGTGTTGAATTTATCGTTTTTAAAAGCACAAGAGCAGAAGAAATATGGTAGTGATCCATTAGTTAATTTTGATGGAAATATGTATAGATTGAATAAAGAAATCCATCAATCGCTGTTGAATAACAAAAAATTTGCTCAATTATTTATGGATGTTATTAAAACTGGAATTTTAAAATCGAAAGATTACCCTGAAATTTTCACACTGGGTCAAAAGTATACTCGACGTGATGTGCTTAAATTAATGAATGTCTTAAAAGACGAGCCGCCATTAAATATTGGTGGATATAAAATCGACAAGGAAACCAATTCTTGTCCGATCTTCATCACTTATCATAAAAGTGAAGACATTAGTGATACCATAAAATACGAGGATGAGCTGCTGAATGAGTCAACTTTGAAGTGGTTTTCAAAGAATAGACGCACTTTGGAATCCAAAGATGTATCAACAATCATCAATTCTAATGAAAATGGATTAAGGCTAGAACTTTTTGTCATAAAAGATGATTCAGAAGGTGGAGAATTTTATTATCTTGGTCCACTAAGATACGTTGAAAATAGTGCAAGTGAAATGATAAAATCTGGGGACTCAGTCGTTCAAATGTTATTTAAGTTGGATTCACCAGTAGAGACAAACTTGTATAAATACTTGACAGACAAATAAAAAATAGAGATTCGTTAGAATCTCTATCTTTTTTGCAAACAGTTAACAGCTGGAATATCTACTGGTGCCCATTCTAAGTCATCTAATTGTTCAATTGGAAGCCATTTAGAATCTTGGTGTTCTAATAAGGTTAAATTTCCAGCGACTAATTGTGAAAGGTAGGTTTTCATTGTCACAATACCAAAGTCATATTCGTAAGATGCTTCATTTAGGAAAGAAATGATTTCGATTTCAGAATCAAATTCTTCTTTGATTTCGCGAACTAGGGCTTCTTCGGGTGTTTCATCAGCTTCGAGTTTTCCTCCTGGAAATTCCCAGTATCCTTCTAAACTCTTTCCTTCAGGACGTTTAGCACAAAAGATTTTTCCATCTTTTACGATTGCTGCAGCCACCACGTTAATAATTTTTTTTGACAAGATTGGACCTCCACAATAAATTTTTAAATAGATTTTGATATACTTTGTAGTATATATTACTGTAAAGGAAGAAAAATGTCTAGACAAATTGCACACCTCCCCTCTCTTATCCCTTTTGGTTTCATCCTCTCCGACAATCGTTACATCTACCGTGAGGTGTTCATGGAGGGACAGTTTGAGGCGGTGGTGGAGGTTGATGAGGCAGGTCAGCTGTCGTCTTATGTTTGGGATTGTGAGATGGAGGAGGTCTATACCGCTCATCTGGTGACTGCGCCAGCTGGGGCTTTTGTGGGTCAGGTGAGAGAAGGCTATCAGTCTATTTTGGCTCGGGTAGAGGAGGCTTGTTGTGTCGCTCTGCCATTTTCCAAAAACCAAAGCAACCGCATAGCCCAGCTCATCAAGGAGAAGTGGGGTGACCTACCTGATTATCCCTTTGCCAAGTTGCCGACCTATGGGGCCTTTCGCCACCCTGCGAATAACAAGTGGTACGCTTTGGTTAGTCAAATTCCGAGAGACAAGTTGGACGGGAGTGGGTCGCAGGAGCAGGTGGAAATCGTCAATCTAAAGGTCTATGGTCGGGAAATTGCAGAGCTACTGAGCCAGCCTGGCATCTACCCTGCTTATCATATGTCAAAGAAATCATGGGTGTCGGTCTTACTGGATGATATTGTGGAAGATGAAGCAATTTTTGCCCTCCTTGAAAAGAGTCGCTATCTGGTGGGTCCAAAAACCTACAAGGCAGAGCAAGGGCCTGATTACTGGATTGTACCAGCCAATCCCAAATATTATGATATTGATGCGGAGTTTAGGGCTCAGTCTGAGATTTTGTGGACGCAAAAGGCTGTGCTAAAACAAGGCGATTGGGTCTATATCTATATGACAGCCCCTCATCGCTGTTTGCGGTATGCTTGTCAGGTGCTAGAGACCAATATTACTAATGAAGGCTACCGTGATCAAGAAGATATTAAAGAGTTGATGCGTCTAAGGTTGATAGACACGTTTTCTGATGACGTTTATCCTTCTTCTCTATTAGCTTCTCACGGGGTTAAAGCTGTGCGAGGGCCAAGGCGGATGACCAAAAGTTTGATTGACTTAGTGGAGAAGGCTTCAAGATCAAATACTTGATGTCCTCATTTTTCAAAAAACATGATACAATAGAGATAAGGAAAGTAAGATAGAAAACAAGAGAGTTAAGGGTGGAGTATCTTTTAGAGCGGACCATCTAACTCCCTTATTTTTTGGAGTGAGTGAGGAGTATATGAAAATTCAAGCCTTTGGAGTAGAGGAATGGCTTAATCAGTGGGAAAAGCAAGCTGTGTATGATATCGCTGGTAGTTCGATTTCATCAATGACCTTAGATGAGGTACTTCATTTGGGAGAGACCTCTAAGGATGACTTGCTTCAAGAAGTCTTGGAAAAAAAGCTCAACTATGGTTGGATAGAAGGTTCTCCAGAGTTTAAGAAAGAAGTCAGTCATTTATATGAGTCGGTGACCTGTGATCAGATTTTAGCTACCAATGGGGCGACAGGAGCAAACTTACTGGTTCTCTATAGTTTGATTGAGGAAGGTGATCATGTTGTTTCGCTTTATCCGACTTACCAACAACTTTATGATATTCCAAAATCTTTTGGGGCAGAGGTATCTTATTGGGAAATCAAGGAAGAAGAGGGGTGGTTGCCGTCACTAGAGGAGCTACGTCAACTGGTTAGACCAAACACAAAAATGATTTGTATCAATAATGCCAATAATCCAACGGGAGCTGTTATGGAGAGAGCTTTTTTAGAAGAGCTGGTCGCCATAGCAAGTGAAGTTGGAGCTTATATCTTATCAGATGAGGTCTATCACCCACTTGAGAAAGGGTTAGATGTTCCTGCAATAGTTGACCTTTATGATAAGGGGATTTCAACCAATAGTCTATCTAAAACCTATTCTGCACCAGGTATTCGTGTAGGCTGGGTGGCAGCCAATGAGCAGTTGGTTGATCAATTTAGGACTTATCGTGATTACACGATGATTTGCACGGGTGTGTTTGATGACTTTTTAGCAACTCATATCTTGAAACATAAAAAGGCTATCTTGGCACGTAATCGTCAGATTGTCTCAACCAATTTGCAAATTGTTAAAGAATGGTTGAAAGAAGAGCCGCGTGTCTCTCTTATCGCCCCTAAGCAAGTATCAACCGCTTTTATCAAACTACAGATTCCAGAGGCAACAGAATCGTTTTGTGAACGTCTTTTGAAAGAAAGAGGAGTTCTTTTGGTGCCAGGTGAGCGCTTTGATAAACCTGGTTATGCACGATTGGGCTATTGTTGTGAGACAACGACTTTAACAGCAGGTCTATCTGCTTTGTCAGATTTTTTGAGGCAGTACGATATACCGCACTAAATAGGAGATAAGGAGAACAGGCAAGAGTTCTCCTTTTTATCTTAAAAAGATAGAATATGTTATGATAGCTGACATGAATTGTCTAAAATTATCTAAAAATTTCAAAAAAAGTCTTGATTTTTTTGAAAATAGGAGTAGAATAGTCCTATCATTATTTTTGGAGGACATGAAATGAAAAAAAGCTTTATTCACCAGCAGCAGGAGATTTCATTTGTAAAAAATACTTTTACACAGTATTTGATTGATAAGCTCGAAATCGTTGAAGTACAAGGTCCGATTTTGTCAAAAGTCGGTGACGGTATGCAAGATAATTTGTCTGGTGTAGAGAATCCAGTTTCTGTCCATGTCAAATTGATTCCAGATGCAACCTATGAAGTTGTGCATTCTCTGGCAAAATGGAAACGTCATACGCTGGCACGTTTTGGTTTTAATGAAGGAGAAGGACTTTTTGTTCATATGAAAGCCCTTCGTCCAGATGAAGACTCGCTTGATCCGACTCACTCTGTTTATGTGGATCAGTGGGATTGGGAAAAAGTGATTCCAGACGGACGACGTAATCTTGCTTACCTAAAAGAAACGGTTGAAAAGATCTATAAGGCTATCCGCTTAACAGAGCTTGCAGTGGAAGCACGTTTTGATATTGAATCTGTCTTACCTAAGCAAATCACTTTTGTACACACAGAGGAGCTTGTAGAGCGTTATCCTGATTTGACACCAAAAGAACGTGAAAATGCCATCTGTAAAGAGTTTGGAGCTGTCTTTTTAATTGGGATTGGTGGTGAGCTTGCCGATGGGAAACCACATGACGGCCGTGCTCCAGACTATGATGACTGGACAACAGAATCAGAAAATGGCTATAAAGGGCTTAACGGGGACATTTTAGTGTGGAATGAAGCGCTAGGGTCAGCCTTTGAATTGTCATCTATGGGGATTCGTGTTGACGAAGATGCGTTGAAACGCCAAGTTGTGATTACAGGTGATGAAGACCGCTTAGAATATGATTGGCATAAGACACTGCTTCGAGGATTTTTCCCGCTTACTATCGGTGGCGGGATTGGACAATCTCGTATGGCCATGTTCTTATTACGTAAAAAACACATCGGAGAGGTTCAATCGAGTGTTTGGCCAGAAGAAGTCCGTGACAATTTTGAAAATATTTTATAATGAGTGTTGAAAAAAAACTCCAAAGGCTAGTCTAGACTTTGGAGTTTCTTTTTTACCTTTTGATCTAATCATCGTGTCTATTCTAACAAACTTTGAGGTGTCAAATAATGGGAGAAGAAAGGAAAAGTTCGTCCATTTCTTTGTCCCATGACAGATTAAAATTTGCTATAATGTTATCTATGAGAGTTGTAGCAGGAGAATTTGGGGGACGTCCCCTTAAGACGTTAGATGGAAAAATCACAAGACCGACCACTGATAAGGTCAAAGGTGCTATGTTTAATATGATTGGTCCTTTTTTTGAAAAAGGCAGAGCTTTGGATCTTTATTCTGGTAGTGGTAGTTTAGCCATTGAAGCTGTGTCACGTGGTATGGATGAGGCTGTTTTGGTTGAAAAAGATCGTCGTGCCCAAGCCATTATTCAAGAAAATATTAAAATGACTAAAAATGAGAAGGCTTTTACACTTTTAAAAATGGAGGCCAATCGTGCTATTTCGCAGTTAAACGGTACTTTTGATCTGGTCTTTTTAGATCCTCCTTATGCTAAGGAGGAAATTGTTGCTAATATCACAGCACTTGAAGAGGCGGGGCTTTTAGCTGAAGAGGTGCTGTTGGTTTGTGAGACAGATAAGGCTGTTGAGCTACCAGAGGAGATTAGTCAGTTTGGCATTTGGAAGCAAAAAATTTATGGAATTAGTAAGGTAACAGTTTATGTCAGATAGAATTGGTTTAGTGACAGGCTCTTTTGACCCTGTCACTAATGGACATTTAGATATTATTAAGCGAGCTTCCAAACTGGTAGATCATCTTTATGTGGGTATTTTTTATAACCCTCATAAAGCAGGTTTTTTTGACGTCAAAACAAGAAAGAGAATGTTAGAACATGCTTTACGGTCTTTTCCAACTGTTGAGGTGGTTTTAGCAGAAGATAGGTTGGCTGTTGATTTAGCTAAGTCTTTAAAAGCGACTGTTTTGATTAGAGGTGTTAGAAATTCAGAGGATTTGGCTTATGAGGCTAACATGGCTTTTTTTAATAAGGGATTGTCACCACAGTTAGAGACGATTTTTTTATTAACTGATCCGAGTTTACAATATATTAGTTCTAGTCGTATTAAGGAATTACTTTATTTTGGGGCTGATATCGGTGCTTATGTGCCTGAAAGTGTGGTATTAGAAGTGGAGAGAAAACGTGAAACAAATCAAAAAATATAGATGGTGGTTAGTAGGTCTCATGTCTTTTGTTGGAATGGTACTTGCTTTGGTTTATCCGTTACCTTATTATATTGAGATGCCTGGTGGCGCTTATGATATTCGCGAGGTTTTGCGGGTTGATAATAAAGAGGATGAACAAAAAGGGTCTTATAATTTTGTTGCGGTGACCGTCAGTCAAGCGACAGCGGCCCAGCTTCTTTATGCTTGGTTAACGCCGTTTACAGATATTTCATCTGCTGAGGAAACAACTGGCGGAGCTAGCAGTGAAGACTATGAACGTATCAATCAATTTTATATGGAGACATCGCAGAATATGGCGATTTATCAGGCGATGAAGCTAGCTGGAAAAGAGACTTCATTGGAGTTTAAAGGGGTTTATGTTCTAGAGTTAAATCCAAAATCAACTTTTAAGGATGTTTTACATCTTGCAGATACCGTCACAGGTGTTAATGGAAAAACTTTTAAGAGTTCGACAGAATTGATTGATTATGTAGCTGGTTTGAAAATCGGTGACAAGGTCAGTGTGCAGTACACCTCTTTAGGAGAAGAAAAGACAGCTACTGGAAAAATTATTAAGTTAGATAATGGTAAAAATGGCATTGGTATTGGCTTAGTTGACCATACAGAAGTAAAAAGTGATATTCCAATCGAGTTTGAAACAGATGGTGTGGGAGGACCGAGTGCGGGTCTCATGTTTACTCTTGATATCTATACCCAGATTACTAATAAAGATTTGCGACAAGGGCGCGTGATTGCTGGTACAGGAACCATTGAAGAAGATGGAACTGTTGGTGATGTTGGAGGAGTAGATAAAAAAGTTGTCTCTGCCGCAAACAGTGGAGCAGAAATCTTCTTTGTTCCGAATAATCCAGTTGATGAAGCGGTTAAAAAGGAAGATCCTGATGCTTTAACCAATTATGAAGAGGCTAAAAAAGCAGCTAAAGAGATTGGGACAGATATGAAGATTGTTCCTGTCAAGACTGCTCAAGATGCGATTGACTATCTTGAAAAGTAAAAAAATAAGTTGGAAAATTTTCCAACTTATTTTTTACTCTTTATTTTTATCGATTTTCTTATCAAGTTTATCAAGTTGCTTGGCAGCGAAGTCACGTCCTCCTAAGCCAAAAGCTAAGGCAAAAGCAACAGCAAGGGCGCCAAGGATAATAGTGAAGCTAGTAGTGACAATGTTTTGTGCAAATTTTAATTGATCAAGTGCCATAAAGATAGCAAGAACTAGAATACCGTAGCGAATAGTAGAAGCTAGGACCTTATTATCTGTTACTTTTGTTAAGAAACTTGCTAAGATATTACCACCAATAACAGCCAAGATAATAATTAAAATGGAACTAATGAGAGATGGAAGATAAGCAATAATAGCATTACCTACTTGATTTAAAACATCCAGTTTTAAAACAGCAAGAGCTTGGACAAAGAAGAAAGTGATTAAAATAGCACGGATAGCTTGTGCTACGACAAATGAAATTTTGTATTTGCTTTCTTGATTGGAAGTGAGGTAACTAGAGTACTGGTCAAGACCAGATGTTTTTAAAATCCCTTCAAGTAAGTTACTTACGAGTTTTGCAACAAAACTACCGATGAGTAACAACATAACGGCAACAAGGATACTTGGAATAATACCAAATACTTGGTTCAGTATACCAACAATAGGTTGGGATATACTCGTAATGCCAAGTGTTTCAAGAGCCAATGTTAAAATTGGAATAAAAATTAGAACATAAACGACAGATGCTAAGACATTAATGATCTGTTTGCTGTCAAAAGCTACACTTTCTTGACCTGTTACTTTTTTATACCAGCTATCAATATTTAGGCGCTCAAGCAACCCTTTAACTAGAATTTTAATAAAGTTACAGAAATAGGTTCCAACAAAGATAATCAATCCAGCCGCAATTAAGTTTGGAATGAAGGCAAAGAATTTTGCAAACATGCTTGAGATAGGGTCAATACTGCTGCTAATATTTAAACCAGATAAAATTGACGGAAGGAAAAAGAGGATGACAAGGAAGTAGACGAGTTGACCGATATTTTTAATAATCCCCTTGCTACTTTCTTCTTCTTTAATCACACCTAATTTTTTTAAGTGTTTATTAAAGTCAATTTTTTCTAAGCCTTTAACGGTTACTTTTCGTGAAATAGAGGCTAAAACAAAAGCGATAATAATGAGAAGAATCATTCCTAAAAATGACGGAAGATAACTCATCAGAGGGTAGAGCAAATCGTTGATGTTGGTATTCATGAGAATACTCCTTTCTATTTTTCAATCTGACTATATCATTTTTATAAGGTAACAACAAATGATTTGATTGTAAATTTTAGAAAAGTCTTATTTTAGAAGAAAATTATAAAATGACTTTTTCAACTCTCTGACTTACTAAAAAAAGAAAAATGGTGTATAATAAAAAGGTTATAAGGATAGTTTATTTTTCGATATGAAAAAAGCTTGAAGGGAAAGGGGACTTATGAGAAAAGAAATTTCTCCTGAGATGTATAACTATAATAAGTTTCCTGGTCCTAGCTTTGTTGCTTTTGAAAATCAGGTTAAAAGTGACAATCACCACTTTATTTTAATAGAGAATATCAAGGATGCTTTTCAAGCAGAAAGCTTTAGTCAGCGCTTTTCTGAAATTCTTTTAAAGTATGATTATATTGTGGGTGACTGGGGAAATGAACAACTTCGCTTGAAGGGATTTTATAAAGATAATAAAGAGAAGGTCAAAAGACAATCGAAAATTAGTCGTTTAGAGGACTATATCATGGAGTATTGTAATTTTGGCTGTGCTTACTTTGTTTTGGAAAATCCAGAACCAGTGGAGATTGTGTTTGAAGAAGAACGTTTATCAAAAAGTAAAAAAACAAAGGATAAGCGAGATAAAAAAAGGAAACAATTTAGCAAAAAAATTCGCGTCCAAGAAGAAAAAGCTAGGCGCGAAAAAGTAAAAAAACAAGAGCATAAGCGAGAGATTCGTGATGCGACACAACATTTTGTAATAAGGAAGAAAAACTAATATGAAACCATCTATTTATAGTTTAACTCGTGATGAATTGATTGATTGGGCAGTTGAGCATGGAGAAAAGAAATTTCGTGCTACTCAAATTTGGGATTGGTTGTACCGTAAACGTGTTCAATCATTTGAAGAGATGACCAATATCTCCAAAGAGTTTATTGCTGTCTTAAATGAGAACTTTTGTGTGAATCCCTTAAAACAGCGAATCGTTCAAGAATCGGCAGATGGTACAGTAAAATATTTATTTGAATTGCCAGATGGTATGTTAATTGAAACGGTGTTGATGCGCCAACATTATGGATTATCAGTTTGTGTGACCACACAGGTTGGTTGTAACATTGGCTGTACTTTCTGTGCTAGTGGTCTGATTAAGAAACAGCGCGACTTAAATAACGGTGAAATCACTGCTCAGATTATGTTGGTCCAAAAATATTTTGATGAGCGTGGTCTTGATGAGCGTGTGAGTCATGTCGTTGTCATGGGAATTGGTGAGCCTTTTGATAACTACACTAATGTCCTTAAATTCTTACGAACAATTAATGATGATCATGGTTTAGCTATTGGGGCACGTCATATCACTGTGTCAACATCTGGTCTGGCTCATAAGATTAAAGAGTTTGCTAATGAGGGTGTTCAAGTTAACTTGGCAGTATCTCTTCACGCGCCAAATAATGATTTACGCTCAAGCATTATGAAAATCAATCGTGCCTTTCCAATTGAAAAGCTGTTTGATGCTATTCATTATTATATTGAAACGACTAATCGTCGGGTTACCTTTGAGTATATCATGTTAAATGGCGTTAACGATGGAGTAGAGCAAGCTAAAGAATTGGCAGCTTTGTTAAAAGATATTAAAAAGCTATCCTATGTTAACTTGATTCCTTACAATCCTGTATCAGAACATGATCAATATAGCCGTTCTCCTAAAGAGAATGTAATGGCTTTTTACGATACCCTCAAGAAAAATGGTATCAACTGTGTCGTTCGTCAAGAGCATGGAACAGATATTGATGCCGCTTGTGGTCAATTGCGTTCTAATACCATGAAAAAAGATAAGGCAAAAAGAGCAGAGGTGAAAGCTTAATGCTGATTCTCTTTAAGGAGGATGGTGAATTAACGACTAGAGGAAGACAGATTGTCCAATTTGTGATGGGCATCTATCTTCTTTTTATTGTTTATATCTGCTTTGGTCCTCAGCATCAGATTGATGGTTTTGAAACACCAGGGATTATGCATATTGGCCGTGTTGTCGTTTTGTTGACGCCTTTTAATTCCCTGGTAAATCTAGGGGAAGTGGAAAATTTTCGGCAATTATTTTGGGTTTTAGCGCAAAATATTGTCAATATGTTTTTGCTGTATCCTTTGTTATTTGGGATGTTATGCTTAAAGACAAGTTTACGACAGTTAAAGAAGATGATCCAGTTAGCATTTTTTATGAGTTTGAGCATAGAGCTAACTCAAATTTTATTAGATTTGTTAATAAATGCTAATAGGGTGTTTGAAGTGGATGATCTTTGGACCAATACTTTAGGAGGAGTATTTGCTTATTACAGCTTTTTAGCTTTACAAAAGCAAATCAAAAGAAAATATTATCCATCTGATGAAGGTTAAATCATCAGATGGTCTTTTTTGAATAGAAAGAGAAGGATAATGTCTATTATTCGTCAATTATGGTGGTTCTTTCAGTTAGAAAAACGCCGTTATCTCATAGGGATTTTTTCTCTTATTTTAGTTAGTCTTTTAAATTTATTACCTCCTTTGATGATGGGAAGGGTGATTGATCGGATTACAGATAAGAATTTATCAAGTGAAACTTTATTATGGAGCTTGATCATTTTACTTTTATCGGCATTCGCCATGTATTATTTACGTTATATTTGGAGAATGTATATTTTGGCGACTTCTTATCGTTTAGGACAATTGATGCGCTCACGTTTATTTGAGCAATTTACCAAGATGTCTCCATCTTTTTTTCAGCGTTATCGAACAGGGGATTTGATGGCGCATGCTACTAATGATATTAATGCCTTGACGCGTTTAGCAGGTGGAGGTGTGATGTCTTTTATAGATGCGACGGTAACGGCCTTGGTAACCTTGTTAACTATGTTATTTATGATTTCTTGGCAAATGACCTTGGTCGCCTTGATTCCTCTTCCTTTTATGGCCTTAACAACAAGCTTTTTAGGAAGAAAGACACATGAAAATTTTAAAGTTTCTCAAGCTGCCTTTTCTGATTTAAACAATAAGGTCCAAGAAGCTGTATCAGGCATTAAGGTGACAAAATCATTTGGTTACCAGAAAGAAGAAATCCAATCTTTCCAAGAAATTAATGAACAAGCTTATCAAAAAAATATGCGAACAATGGTTTATGACGCTTTATTTGACCCCATTGTTTTGTTATTTGTAGGGACATCTTATACGTTGACCCTTTTATTAGGGGCTTATTTTATTCGTTTGGGTCAAGTGAGTTTAGGGAATCTGGTTACCTTTATGACTTACTTGGATATGTTAGTTTGGCCCTTGATGGCAATTGGTTTTCTCTTTAATATCACACAAAGAGGAGCAGTTTCTTATGAGCGGATTATGCAACTACTTGATGAAGAATCGGATGTGGTAGAAAGTTCGACGCCTCTTTCAACGATTCAAAATGGTGACTTAAGCTACCATGTGACACATTTTGCATACGATGAGGAAAACGTTTTGTCAGATGTTCACTTTACGATAAAAAAAGGTCAGACACTTGGACTGGTTGGGCAAACTGGTTCTGGGAAAACGACCTTATTGAAGCTCCTCTTACGAGAGTATGACGTGACAGATGGATCCATTACTCTTAATCACCATGATATAAAAGATTATCGTTTATCTGATTTAAGAAGTTTGATGGGTTATGTTCCACAAGATCAGGTCTTATTTGCCATGAGTATTCTTGATAATGTACGTTTTGGTGATCCTAGTCTCTCTTTAGAGTCTGTTGAGCAAGTGACAAAATTGGCCCAAGTTTATGAAGATATCAAGGCTATGCCAGATGGCTTTAATACTCTTATTGGAGAAAAAGGGGTGTCCTTATCAGGTGGGCAAAAGCAACGTTTGGCGATGAGTCGTGCCCTCGTGTTAAATCCAGATATTTTAATTTTAGATGATTCCTTATCAGCTGTGGATGCTAAGACAGAGCATGCTATTATTGAAAATCTTAAGAGCAGTCGTTTGGGAAAAACAACCCTGATAACAGCACATCGCTTGTCTGCGGTTGTTCATGCTGATTTGATTTTGGTTTTACAAGATGGTCGTATTATTGAACGTGGAAATCATGAGGAACTCTTAGCTCAAAAAGGTTGGTATTATAAGACTTACCAAGCACAACAATTGGAAATGAGGGATTCAAATGAAGAATAATCAAAATCAGTGGCGTGTTTTTCTCCGTCTTCTGACTTATTTACGTCCCTATAAGTTAGTAACGTTTTTGGCACTGGCTTTTTTATTGCTGACGACTGTGATAAAGAGTATTGTTCCACTGGTTGCTAGTCAATTTATTGACCATCATATTAAGGATTGGACTCAGGGTGCTCTTGTTTTACTATTAGCTTATTATGGGCTATATGTTTTACAAACGATTTTACAATATTTAGGGAATCTCTTTTTTGCTAGGGTTTCTTATCACGTGGTTAAAGATATTCGAAAAGATGCTTTCACTAATATGGAACGTCTTGGGATGGCTTATTTTGATCAAACTCCCTCTGGAGCTATTGTCTCTCGTATTACTAATGATACTGAAAGTATTTCAGATATGTTTTCAGGACTCTTAGCAAGTTTTATTTCGGCACTATTTATTTTTTCAACAACCCTATATACGATGTTAGTCTTAAATATAAGATTAACTGCTCTAGTGACTTTATTTTTACCTTTTATTTTTATTTTGGTGAATTTATACCGCAAAAAATCAGTAGTGGTTGTGGAAAAGACTCGAAGTTTACTTGGAGATATTAACAGTAAGCTAGCAGAAAGTATTGAGGGCATTCGTGTGATTCAGGCTTTTGCTCAAGAAGCTAGACTACAAGAGGAATTTGAGGCCATTAATGAAGAACATTTGGTTTATTCTAGTCGATCAATGGCTTTGGATAGTCTTTTTTTAAGACCCGCTATGTCACTTTTAAAATTGCTGGCGTATGCATTGTTAATGACTTATTTTGGGTTAAACTGGAAGAGTGTCGGCATTTCAGCTGGTATCATGTATGCCTTTATCCAGTATGTCAATCGTCTTTTTGATCCATTGATTGAGGTGACACAAAACTTTTCGACTCTCCAAACCTCTATGGTATCTGCTGGGCGCGTCTTTGATCTGATTGATGAGAAAGTTTATGAGCCTTATCAAGGACAAGCTAATTCAAAAATCTCTCGTGGGGATATTGAATTTAGAGATGTCTCTTTTAGTTATGATGGAAAACAACCTGTTTTAAATCACATTTCTTTTAGTGTCAAAAAAGGTGAGACGATTGCTTTTGTTGGCTCAACAGGTTCAGGAAAGTCGTCTATTATTAATCTTTTAATGCGTTTTTACGAGTTTTCTGAAGGGCAGATCTTGATTGATGGCATAGATATTCAGGATTTTAGTGCCAAAGAGCTACGTCAAAAGATGGGCTTAGTCCTACAAGAACCTTTTTTATATCATGGAACAGTTTTATCAAATATTAAGATGTATCAGGATTTAACAGAAGAAGAGGTAGAGGCTGCTGCAAAATTTGTAGATGCTGATCAGTTCATTCAAAAGCTTCCCAAAGCCTACCATCAGGAAGTGTCAGAACGTGGTTCTGCCTTCTCGACTGGGCAGCGTCAGCTTCTAGCTTTTGCCCGAACCATCGCTAGCCAGCCGAAGATTTTAATATTAGATGAAGCAACGGCTAATATCGACTCTGAGACGGAACAGTTAGTGCAAAATTCTTTAGCTAAGATGCGAAAAGGGCGGACTACGATTGCTATTGCCCATCGTTTATCGACAATTCAAGACGCAGATTGTATTTATGTCTTGGATAAGGGAAGCATTGTTGAGTCAGGGACACATGAGGCACTCTTAGCTCAAAAAGGGTTGTATCACAAGATGTATCAACTGCAAGCAGGACAGATCAATCGTTTTTAAAAAATTGAGCAAATCTTTCTTTCCTTCAGCCTAGAGCATGTTGTTTTATGAAAGGAGAAAATCTGTGAAAAAATGGATGATGGTGATGAGTTTAGTTTTCATTTCTTTGACAAGTAGTGATGTTAAGGCCTCTCAGTCAGATGATTGGTTATTAGATAAGCAAATAGAGATTTATTACAACCAAGCGGACGCTAAGTGGGGGAAACGAAGTTATGGTCGCTCAACTCTTAGAAAATCAGGTTGCGTTCCTACAGTTTTAGCTATGATTTTTTCTAATGTAACAGATAAAGAGGTCTTGCCGACAGATGTTGCTAACTATCTTTATCATGAAACCGATACCTTTAACAAAACATTTTTAGGTACTAGTACGGAAGGGATTTTTGCTGCGGTTAGGAAGTGGGGACTAGAGGCTGTTAATTTAAAAGATAAGACCAGTGTTATAGAGAGTCTTCAAAAAGGCTTTCCTGTTATGGTGGCAGTTGAAAAAAATAAATTTACGCCTTATGGTGGATCCCATGAATTACTTCTAGATGCTTATCAAAATGGTCAAGTTTATGTCTATGATCCCTATACTAAAGCTAATATTGGTTGGTATTCATTAGATGATTTATGGCGTGAGCAAAGTCAAGACCCCATTGATCGCATGGGAGTAACAACAACATTTTTACAAATTAGTTTTCCCACTTTTCGTCCTTTGGAGAATAAGATCTAGGTTAAAATCAGTAGGGAGTGGGAAAGAACTCGACGGGTCTAAAAAGAGTTCGTCAACAAGTCTTTATTTCCAGTTGTTGAGCTGAAACAGTCTATCCCCAGACTGTTTCACTCCCACTCCCCCACAGCTCAAACTGTCTGGGAGACAGTTTGAGGTTGGAGATGAAGCGAACTTTGTTCGCAACAGTCGTCACGGACAGATTTGGAGTGTGAAACACGAACTGCTGAGATTTGCTTCGCAAATCATATCTCCAACCTTTAACAGTCCACTGGACTGTTAAACCCAATCAACCACTGCGCTGAGATGTTGACACGAACTCTAAGAAGTGGCGCTGGGCTTTTTGCCCAGTCTCTTTTGACGTTTAGGTGTGGGGATCAGCTGAATAGCTAAAAGCCCTTAAAAGACTGTAGGTCATAAAGATAGAAGGAATATGAAAGCAAATAATTGATAGTTCCTTTTTGCTCTCTCCAAAACAATTCTCCCAACTCAGTCGAAATCAAGTAGAAGTGAGCAGGATAACATTAGTTCGCTCACGATCGTTTAGAAAATTGCAAAACCCCAAGTATTTTACCGTAAATACTTGGGGTTTTGGTCGAGAAATGGCATCATAAGAAGTGCTCATGCTTGAAGTGCTATTTTGTAACGGTTTTTGTGAATGGTGTTTTATGCGTCGCGATAAAGTTTTCAAGCCAATCACCCTCATTACTATCTTCCGCTTCCTCTTCTGTTGGAGAGTATGAATCTACCTTATCATCATCTGAAAAATCCACTTTTCCAAACAGGACAACCTTATCCTTAGTTTCAGAACTTGCTGACTGAGCTTTATTTGCTGTAATCCCAAAAGCTACACACCCTAATATTACAAGAGTTCCTAAAATAAGTAATTTCTTCATCAGTATTTCCTCCAAGATAAATAAATTTTGTTTGTTGTAGTTGTAAGACTTACACGTATTATCTTACAGGAAATATTGGTTGACTTAAAAATCATTACATATCTGTAACTAGAGCTATTGTATCTTCAATTTGCTTAGAAAGATTATAACAATCTAGAAAATCTACAACTTTTTGGCACTCTTTCATCTCTTCTAACCCTTGTACATTCCCTTGTAAATACAAAAAATGTCCCTTTATAAATCTTAATTGAAGCCGCTCAAACATATCTGTTTCAAAAATGTCCATTTGTTCTAAATACTTTATAAATTTAGCCGCCACCCTCTCCTCTTTTCTATCTAAAATGTGACCAGTAATATTTAATAGTATTCTGTAGACACGCTTTCTATTCTCATCAAGGCTATTATAAAATTGCGTTCTATGGAGTAACTCACTACCTAAAATTTCTATCATTTTAGAGCTCAATACCCTAGAACAATTTCCAAAAATCCATAATTCAAAAAAACACCATTCATCAATTGACATTAGATAATCTGAAATGACTTGTCTCTCTTCCTTAGGTATTGGTTCTTCCAAATTACATCTATTACGCATAACATATAATACAGCAATGAATACCCTATCTGATTTTTTTTTACTCTCCAAATAGCGCATCTCATATTCTTTTATCATTTTTTGAAAGTAACCGACATTTCTACTCTCAACTGCTTGACGAAGTTCTTTTGATAAACGAATATCCTCATTTTGAAAATATGAATGATAAAATGTTGAAAATTCCCCTTGTAAAACGTCCATATTTTTTAAACAGTGAAAAAATGTATCTACAGAAAGATTACTCTTTCCATTTTCAAAGCGTGATAACTGAGCAGGTGTAACGAAATCGCCAGCTACTTCTTTTAGAGACATATTTTTTGATTCTCGAATCATTTTAAAAATTTTTCCATAACTTCCCATATGAACCTCACGCGTTACATTTATGTAATGATTTTTCTTTGTTTTTGAATCTAGTATATCATAGATGTATCTTTTTTTATAGAAAGGCAGGTAGTTATGTCATCTCTCTTATATACCCAACAATTATCAAAGCAATATGGGAAACAAAAGGCCGTTCATCAGGTTTCTTTAACGATTAATAAAGGAGAAATCTGTGGTTTAGTCGGTGAAAACGGTGCTGGGAAGACAACGCTTCTCAGAATGTTATCGGGTCTCATTTCCCAAACTTCAGGTACCATTACTAGCTCAAAATATTGTCGTATTGGAGCTTTAATTGAATCCCCTGCTCTACAACCTAATTTATCTGCGATCGATAATCTTCGTTACATGGCTCTGCAATTAAATCTCAAGCAAGCGGACGAAAAAATCTTAGAGACATTAGCAATTGTCGGTTTAGAGGAGGTTGATCCTAAGAAAAAATCCAAAGATTTTTCACTGGGAATGCGTCAACGTTTAGCCATTGCCTTAGCTATCCTAGATGACCCTGATTTTTTAATCCTAGACGAACCGATTAATGGTCTTGACCCTGTTGGAATCAAAGAGATGAGAAGCATTATTTTAAATCTTCGAAATCAATATGGGATGACCATCCTTATCTCCAGTCATATCCTATCAGAGCTTGAGATGGTGGTTGATCGATACATTATTATGCATAAGGGCCTTATCGTCAAAGAATTCTCAAAGCAAGAGCTTGAACAAACCCTAGAAGAACAGCTCTATCTACAAACGAACAACCATCCTAAGACCTTTACTATCCTTGAAGAGCAGGGCATCGCTTACAAAATAGATAAGGATTATATCAGTCTGTCATCAGATACGAATGTTATGAGCCTCATTCATCTCTTGATAAACCATGAGATTGAGGTCAAAGAAATTTTTAAACAACAAATGTCCTTTGAAGATTATTACCTGACATTGCTTCAAGAAGGAGAAGGAGAAGAGCATGATACATTACTTTAAAGCTGATTTATTTAAGATTCAAAAAGAACAGAGATTAACGATTTCATTGGGAATATTGGCTTTACTGTCCTTTTTATCCGCTTTTTTGCTACATGGCAACGAAGACTTCACTAGCTCTCTTATTCAATTGCTTTCTCAATTTATCACACTATTTTTTATCGTTCCAGCCAACCTATTCTTTGGAGAAGATTTTACTTACCGTACCATCAATAATATTATTATCAAGCAACAAACAAGAAAAAGGGTGTTTTTCTATAAAGTCTTAGCAACCCTTGTACTAGATCTCGCTTATATCCTTCTAGCCTATTTATTGAGCAGCAGTGTTGGCTTACTTCTAGGTGATCGTGTTGATTTTGCAGTAATAATACAAAGTTTCATTGCTCAAACACCTTTATTTATCTGTATCTCTCTGTTGTCCATCCTGATATTTGTCAAGTCTAATAAGGTCAATCAAGCCTATCTTGCCTTTAGTTTAATTAGCCTTCTTTTTGACAATATCTCCAACCTCATTACTAGTAACCTACTCCATATGAAATTACCAACAGATTATTTTCTATTTCTTTCGCTTCAACAAGGGGAACATATTTCAAGACTATCCATGGGTGTTAGCTTTATGGCTAGTCTTTGCTACTTATATCTAAGTTACTGTATTTTTAGTCGGAAAGAACTTAAATAAATGATAGACACTATTTTCATAAAAATAATACTGGCTCTTCTAAGAGGGTTATTGGATTAGGTGAGTTGATGCTGCCTAAGGCAATATAAAAACACAGATAGCTAGGCTGAGTTTGGTAACATCGGCTGATAGCATCTGTGCTTTTTATTTATTTCAAATAATCTTGTAAGCTGGCAATCAATTCCTGATTGTGTTTGACGTAGGCTTGTTTTTTTTCTTGCGTTAGTCCATTTAATTGTTGGAAATTGGAGAGGAGTTTTTCTTCTAAAATAGCTTGCAAGCCCTGCCCTTTTTCTGTTAATTGTACGATGAGCTGACGTTTATCCTGCTTAGGGACTAGGCGTTGGATGTAGCCTTTTTCCTCAAGTCGCTTGAGGAGTGGTGTCAAAGTGTTACTAGCTAAATCTAGTTTTTCACCTAGCTCTTTAAGTGTCAGCGGAGCTTTTTCCCAGAGAACAAGGAGTACGAGATACTGGGTATAGGTCAAGTCAAATTCTGTGAGATTTTTCATATAAAATTGATTGAAAAGTTTGTTGACTTGGTAGAAGGAATGGCAGAGTTGTTTTGAATAATGGTAATCGGACATGGTTCTCATCTTTCTAATCGTTTGCGATAAAAGTATCATATCAAAATTATTTTTCCTTGACAAATCAGACGAATAAGAATAGACTAGACACATGTCAAAAATAATCGTGCGCGATTAAAATTTAAAGAAGAAATAGATGAAAAAACAGTGATTGTCTTAACAAATATCATAGTATGGTGAATAGGCCTATCAGGTAGGTCAAAATGGCCAATCTGATTGTGTTATAAGCCAATCTGTTGTTTTTAAGGTAGCAATTGAGGGAGAAAAATAATGTATCAATACGATGTCACTTTTATTGGTTCAGGACATGCCAACTGGCATGCTGCAGTTGATTTAGCAAAAGCAGGTAAAAAAGTTGCTATTGTCGAAAAAGATATTATAGCTGGGACCTGCACAAACTATGGTTGTAATGCCAAGTTTTTACTAGAAAGTCCATTTGAATTTATGGATGGTTTGGCACGGTATGAAAAAGCAGGGATTGCTAAAACAGGTGAGATCTCATGGGAGAAACTCATGTCTTACAAAAAAGAGGAAATCCCAACCTACTCTCCTATGCTAGAAGGTATGTTTGCTCATCTTTCGATTGATGTTTTAAAAGGTCATGGACAGTTAAAAGATGCTCATACCGTCTTGGTTGATGAAAAGGAAATTACCACAGACTATATCGTCATTGGAACAGGTCAACGTCCAGCTCGTCTTAATGTCCCTGGTAATGAATGGTTCCAAGACAGCCGTGCCTTTCTTGACATGGATCACATGCCAGAGAGAATTATCTTTATCGGTGCGGGAATTATCTCGCTGGAGTTTGCGACAATGGCTTCACTACTGGGCTCAGAAGTTCACATCATCGAGTTTGCAGATCGTGCTTTAACAGCTTATCCTGAAAAAATGGTAGCTAGTGTGGTTGAAAAAATGACAGCTGATGGTGTTAGCTTCCATTTTAATCAAGCTGTTTCTTCTGCTGAAAAAACTACAGGTGGGCTTCTTGTCAAAACAGCTCAGGGATTGGAAATTGAGACAGATACGATTATTGATGCGACAGGTCGTGTCTCAAATGTGGAAGGTCTTGGCTTGGAAAATGTTGGAGTGGATTTTGACCGTACAGGTATCAAGGTAAATGAGTTTATGCAGACCTCTCTATCCAATATCTACGCATCTGGTGATGTGGTTTCTAAAACTATTCCACGCTTGACACCAACTGCTAGCTTTGAGTCTAGCTACATTGCAGAGCATATTTTGGGAAATCCAGCTCCAATTAACTATCCAGTTGTCCCAAATGTTGTGTTCACGCTGCCACGTCTGGCTCAAGTTGGTGTTACGATTGCAGAGGCTGAGGCAAATCCTGAACAGTACAAGATTGTTGACATCCCCTTTGGAAAACAATTGAAATTTCAAACTAAGCTAGAAACAGAAGCTCACTTTACGCTGATTGTAGGAAGTGACAAGACCTTGAAGGGGGCAGCTTTGTTGGGACATGAAGCAGGAGAGATGATTAACTTGCTGACCTTGATTATTAACCAAAAGCTAACAGCAAAAGATCTAAATCGTATGATTTTTGCTTTCCCTGCAACGACCAATGGTTTACTTGGAGCTCTTAAGCAGGCTCTGGCATAGAAGGGAGCAAGATGCGAACAACCAATTTACAGAAACTTGGAGCTGTTGGTTTCCTAATCAATGCCAGTATTTACCTTGGGACAGAATTGCTGGCTGCTATTGGTACTGGCTACCCACTTGGTTACGTCTATAGTCGGCAGTTTATTTCGGCTCTTGGGGTGTATAATGGCCAACAGGTAGCTGGTGTACCAGAAAACTTTTCGAATTGGGCGATTGTCATGAATAGTGGTTTTATTCTGACTGCAATTGGCTTTGTCCTCTCCTATGCTCTGCTGATTTTTCCTAAAGTAAGACGAAAATATCCGATTTTAGCTATCATTTTCTTGTTAATCGTCACTCTCTTTGGTTTCGGCAGTCTTTTAGTTGGTCTTTTTCAAGGGGGTGTGCCTGGTCAAGATGGTCTGCATGGGCTTGGAGCTCGGTTGTCTTTTATAATGGGCAATAGTAGCTTGCTTTTGACAGGGCTTTTCCTGCCTGAGCAAAAAACGGCTTATCGTACTATTAGCATCCTTCTCGGCTTATGTGGTTTTGTTTCGGCAGGATTTTTGCAGACGGCAATCGCAGAAAATCAAGTAGCCGTTATGGCTATCTATGAACGCCTGACAGTTTACCCTATTACCGTTTGGCAGATATTAACTGGTCTAACATTTATGAAGAAATAGAAAGTCAGAACTCGGTTCTGGCTTTTTGCCGTTTAGGTGTGGAAATCAACCGAATAGCTAAAAGCCCTTGAAGCCTTGTACAGATTGGTGTTTAATAGGGATAGAAGGAGAAAGGCTATGAAAGTAAAACTAGATATTTCACCAGACATCTTGGAAGACTTGGTGACTATTGAAGCTAAAACGATGTCTGAGAAGATTGCCCAGTTAGTGACTTATGCCCAAAACCTAGACAAGCAGGTTTCTAGACTGATGGTCAAAAAAGGAGATCAAGTTTATCTTTTAGATTATGATGAGATTGTCAGACTTTACTTGGAAGATAAAGTTTTACAGGTGGAAGTGCTAGATGATTCTTTTACCTCTCACTTACGTTTGTATCAAGTTAAAGAATTATTACCAGTAAACTTTTTACAGATTTCTCAATCAGAAATTATTCAGATTAAGCAACTGGATCACCTCAAATTGACTGCCAACGGTCTGGTTAAATTGGTCATGAAAAATGGCACGGTCACCTACTCATCCCGTCGCTATCTCAAGGTTATCAAAGAAAGGTTAGGACTATGAAAAAATACATCTTATCAGCCAGCTTAGGTGTTACTCTCGGAACTATCATTTCCATCATCACCTCTAGCATATTTGGACAAGGCATCTATCTTCCGCTCAATCCCTTTTCAACCATGGGGGCTTATTATCTGGCTCATTTTACTCAAACAACTGTTATGCTGATTTGTGTGTTGATTTGGGCAAGTATTGGTATCTTATTTCAGTTAGCAGATAAGATTTATCAGCAGGATTGGAGTCTTCTACGAATGACGGCAACGCATTTTGGCATCACAGCTTTAGGGTTTACACCGCTAGGGATTTTAGCAGGTTGGTTTCCAATCAATTTAGGATCACTGACTTTTTTCTGGGGACTTTTCATTCTAGTCTATATTTTGCTATTTTTAATCAACTATAAACAAATGTCTCGGTCTATCAAAGACATCAATGGCAAGTTATAAACGTAAAAGTTTATCAGAATGTTTAGAAAATTTTGTGTTTTTTGTTGACAGAAAAAATTTTTAAGGTATAATAATAAGCAATCAGAAGAAGTACACTAAGATAAGTTTTCAGAAAGTTGGCGGTTGTTGTGAGCCAATAACAGTTTTTGTGGAAATGGGCTGAGGTAACTGGAGAATTTTAAACAATGTAAATTCGGTTGGCACACCTTATCGTGCAACTCCTTGTTAGAGGAGATAGAGATTAGGGAGACCTTATACCCAAATTCCCTAAAATGAGGTGGCACCGCGCTATATTGACGCCCTCGTACAGAGTTTTTTCTGTGCGAGGGCTTTTTGCATCGTCAGATTGACCAGAGAATAGGTAATTGTTTGTCTTAGCCCTGTTAGAAAAGAGGTTCTTATGGAAAAAGTTTTATCAGCAGATATTTTAACTCCGATTCTTGCTTATATGCGCATTAAAGGAGAACATAAGATGATTTTAGAGTCTATTCCAAGAGAGAAGGAAAATGCGCGTTTTTCTATCCTAGCTTATAATCCTGTTTTTGAAGTGACCTTTGACAATGGTCAGCTAAGAGAGAACGGTCAAGTGATTGACCAAGATCCGCTGGATTATCTGAGTCAATTGAGCATAGTACCTGCAAAAACAAGTGAGCTTCCGTTTGCAGGAGGTGCCATTGGTTATCTTGGCTATGACATGATTGGAATCTATGAAAATATTGGTCAGATTCCTACAGATACAATTGGGACGCCTGATATGCACTTCTTTGTCTATGAGTCTTTTCTGATTTTTGATCATAAAAAAGAGTGTATTCATGTGGTTGAGACAAATGACTATAGCAAGCGTCCTGAGACGGAGATGGCAGAGGCTTTGGAGAGAGTTCTTACTGACCTACAAACCCCAACTAAAGAAGAGTTTTCACCACTTTCTTTAGAAAAGCTGAGCTTTCACCATCATCTAGAACAGGCAGAGTTTGAGGCTATGGTCAATCGGGCCAAGGACTTGATTCGTCAAGGAGATATGTTCCAATGTGTGCTGAGTCAACGTTTTTCAGCAGAGATGCTAGGACAGCCGTTTGATTATTACCGCAATATGCGTATTACTAATCCGTCAAACTACCTTTACTTCTATGATTTTGGCGATTATCAGATTATAGGGGCTAGTCCAGAGAGTCTGGTGTCCGTCAAAAAAGGCGTGGTGACAACTAATCCCATTGCAGGGACACGTCATCGTGGTCAAACAGAAGAAGAGGATGTTGTCTTAGCAGCGGAGCTTTTAGCCGATAAAAAAGAAACTGCTGAGCATCGAATGTTGGTGGACCTTGGACGTAATGATATCGGAAAAATTGCCCAAACAGGTAGCGTACAGGTCAGTAAATACATGGAAGTAGAGTATTTTCGCTATGTCATGCACTTAACCAGTGTTGTGAAAGGTGTTCTAAAGGATCCTAGTAATCCTATGGAAGCCTTGAAATCCACCTTGCCAGCAGGAACAGTATCTGGTGCACCGAAGATTCGTGCCATGCAACGCATTTATGAGCTGGAAAAAGAAAAGCGTGGTATTTACGCTGGTGCTATCGGCTACTTATCGGCAACTGGAGATATGGATTTTGCGATTGCTATTCGGACCATGGTCATCAAAAATCAGAAAGCTTATGTTCAAGCAGGAGCTGGTGTGGTTTATGATAGTGTGGCCAAAAATGAATTTTACGAAACCATCAATAAGGCTAAGGCCATGACAAGAATTGGAGAGCGTTTATGATTTTGTTGATTGATAATTATGATTCTTTTACTTACAATTTAGCGCAGTATATTGGAACCTTTACCGATGTCCTTGTTGTCCGTAATGATGCTGATGATCTTTATGAAAAAGCTGAGCAGGCAGATGGTCTGGTCTTCTCTCCAGGTCCTGGTTGGCCAAAAGATGCTGGACTGATGGAGCAGATGATTCAGGATTTTGCTGGGAAAAAACCAATCTTGGGCATTTGTTTGGGGCACCAAGCCATTGCTGAGACCTTTGGAGGTCGGCTAGGACTAGCTAAAAATGTCATGCACGGGAAGCAAAGTCTGATTAAGATCACAGGGCAGTCCCCTATCTTTGAAGGCATTGAAAAAGACATTCTCATTATGCGTTATCATTCCATTGTCGTTGATGACTTGCCAGAAGAGTTTGAGGTGTTAGCAAGGACAGTGGATGACCATGAAATCATGGCCATTCAACACAAGGAACTTCCGATTTATGGCTTGCAATACCATCCAGAAAGCATCGGTAGTCCAGAAGGATTGAAGATGGTGGAAAACTTTGTCAAACAAGTGGAGGATAGAGGATGAAGGCGATTTTTAATCAATTATCACGACAAGAAAACCTCAGTCAAGAGGAAATGGAAGCTGTTTTTCATCGCATCTTAAATGGTGAGCTGTCTGAAAGTCAAATCGCAGCCTTTCTCTTAGGTTTAAAGATGAAGGGAGAGACTGTTGATGAAATTTTAGGTCTCGTCAAGGTGGTTAAGGAGTATGCCACTCAAATCCCTAGCCAAGCGACAGGAGTGATGGATAATTGTGGGACAGGTGGTGATCAGTCTTTTAGTTTCAATATCTCAACGACGGCTAGTTTTGTTCTGGCTGCTGGTGGGATAACGGTAGCAAAGCATGGCAATCGCTCGATTTCCTCAAAATCAGGATCCGCAGATGTCTTAGAGGAACTAGGGATTGCTGTGGATCTCCCAGAAGAAAACTTAGGTCAGGTCTTAGATCAAACAGGAATTGCCTTTCTCTTTGCTCAAAAAATGCACCCTGCTATGCGCTATATTTCCCCAGCGCGTCAGGCTTTGGGCATTCCAACTATTATGAATCTTATTGGACCTCTTAGCCATCCCATGGCATTGGATAGTCAGTTGATGGGGCTTTATCGTGCGGATAAGCAAGCTGAATTGATTCAAGTTTTAAAAGCTTTGGGCAGACGTCGCGCCTTGATTATTACAGGTCCTGATAATATGGATGAAGCAGCGCTTTATGGGACAAATACCTATACACTGTTAGATAATGGCCAGATCGCTAGCGGCCAGTTTACTTATAAAGATTTGGGAATGGATGAGGTTCCCCTAGCAGCCATTAGGGGAGGTTCTGCTAAAGAAAATGCAGCGATTTTAGTAAGTGTTTTGGAAAATCAAGCCAGTCCTTATCTTGAAACGACTGTTTTAAATGCAGGGTTAGGCTTCTACGCCAATGGTAAGGTGACATCTATCAAAGAGGGTGTAGCTCTAGCGCGTGAGTTAATCGCTTCAGGAAAGGCACTTGCCAAGTTAAAAGCATTACAGGAGGCACAAATTGACTAAAAAGCAATTTTTACCAGAGATTTTAAAACAAAAGGAAAAAGAAGTGTCAAAGATGGCGCTAGAGGACTTGCTTCCGTTACGTCAGACCTATCGTCTCTATGATTTTTTAAAGGCCCATAAGGATAAGGTACAGGTTATTGCTGAGGTGAAGAAAGCCAGCCCTAGTATGGGAGACATCAATCTAGATGTCGATATTGTGGAACAGGCTAAAGCCTACGAAACAGGTGGTGCCGCGATGATTTCTGTCTTGACGGATGAGATTTTCTTTAAAGGGCACTTGGATTATCTTCGTCACATTTCGCAAGCAGTAGCTATTCCAACCTTAAACAAAGACTTTATCATTGATGAAAAACAGATTGTTCGTGCTAGAAATGCTGGTGCGACAGTGATTTTGTTGATTGTAGCAGCTTTATCAAAATTACGCTTGAAAGAACTTTATGATTTTGCGACAGGACTAGGCTTAGAGGTTTTGGTAGAGACACATAATAGTGACGAATTAGCCATAGCCCATGAGATAGGTGCTGAAATTATCGGTGTTAACAATCGTAATTTAATAACATTTGAGATTGATCTCAATACCAGTCTGCATTTATCGACTCAGTTTAAAGACCACTGTGTTTATGTGTCTGAATCTGGGATTTTTACAGCTGAGGATGTGGCTTTGCTTGCCCCTTATTTTAACGCCATTCTAGTCGGAACAGCGCTTATGCAAGCAGATAACTTAGAAGAAAAGATGAGAGAGCTAGCCTATGACAAAGGTTAAAATTTGTGGCTTATCAACTAAGGAAGCGGTTGAAGCGGCCTGTCAGACAGGTGCAAATTATATTGGCTTTGTTTTTGCAAAGAGTAAGCGACAAGTTAGTTTCGAGCAGGCAAGGGACTTACGCCAATATGTCTCTGGCAAAACTAAGGTTGTAGGTGTCTTTGTCAGTCCAAGCTTAGCGCAATTACAAGAAGCAATTACAGCAGTTCCGCTTGACCTAGTCCAAATTCACGGCGATGTTGATGAGGATTGGTTTGAAGAACTATCGGTTCCTAGCATCCGTGCTATTCAAGTAACCAAAGAAAGCGTTACTTATACCACAAAGGCAGACTACATCTTATTTGATGCGCCTGTAGCAGGAAGCGGTCAGACATTTGACTGGGAACGGCTAAAAAAACAGCACGTGCCCCAACCTTATTTTATAGCAGGTGGTCTCACTGTTGAGAATGTGGAGGCTGTCAAAAAACACTTTTCAGCCTATGCACTAGATGTCTCTAGTGGTGTAGAAACAGATGGCAAGAAAGATGTCAACAAGATAAAAGCATTTATAGAAAGGGTAACTTATGACTTATAATCAACCAGACCAGAATGGCTTTTTTGGAAATTTTGGTGGACGCTTTGTTCCAGAAACTTTGATGACAGCTGTTTTAGAGCTCGATCAAGCCTATCGCGAGAGTAAACAAGATCCAGCCTTCCAAAAAGAATTTCAAGACCTTCTTAAACAATATGTCGGCAGAGAAAATCCGCTCTATTTTGCAAAACGTCTCACAGAGTATTGTGGAGGGGCAAAGATTTACCTTAAACGTGAGGATCTCAACCACACGGGTGCTCATAAAATCAATAATGCCCTAGGGCAAGTGCTTTTAGCTAAGCGGATGGGGAAACATAAAATTATCGCAGAAACCGGTGCTGGACAGCACGGTGTTGCAACCGCAACAGCCGCGGCTCTTTTTGACATGGAATGTACGATTTACATGGGAGAAGAAGATGTTAAAAGACAGGCTTTGAATGTCTTTCGGATGGAGTTGTTAGGGGCTAAGGTTCATGCGGTAACAGATGGCTCACGCGTTCTAAAAGATGCAGTTAATGCTGCTCTTCGCGCTTGGGTTGCAGAAGTCGAGGATACGCACTATGTCATGGGATCTGTTTTAGGTCCTGCGCCTTTCCCAGAGATTGTTCGTGACTTTCAAGCAGTCATTGGTCACGAAGCCAAACGTCAATTTCAGGAGCTTTCAGGTGGCAAGCTTCCTGATGCTGTTCTTGCCTGCATTGGTGGTGGGTCAAATGCAATGGGACTTTTTTATCCTTTTGTTGATGATAGCTCTGTTGCTATGTACGGTGTAGAGGCAGCTGGTCGTGGTTTAGATACAGACCAGCATGCAGCGACCTTTGCCAAAGGTCGTCCAGGTGTTTTACATGGGACCTTGATGGATGTCTTGCAAGATGAAAATGGTCAAATTTTAGAAGCTTTCTCGATTTCTGCGGGTCTTGACTACCCTGGGATTGGCCCAGAGCATTGCCATTTTAACGATATCAAGCGAGCAACCTATGTCAGTGTGACAGATGATGAGGCTCTGGAAGGATTTAAACTTTTGTCACGTCTAGAAGGTATTATTCCAGCCTTGGAGTCTAGTCACGCCATTGCTTATCTTCCAACGTTAGCAAAAGAACTAGGACCCGATAAATCCATTGTGGTTTGCCTATCAGGGCGTGGTGATAAAGATGTGATGCAAGTTAAGGAAATGCTAGAGGGGAGGAAGGCATAGATGACAAAAACGCTAACCAAACATTTAGAACAGATCATATCACAGGATAAGGGATTGTTTGTGCCTTATATTATGGCTGGAGATCATGATAAGGGCTTAGAAGGCTTATTTGAGACGATTGCGTTTTTAGAAAAGCAGGGCGTTTCAGCTATTGAGGTCGGAGTACCTTTTTCAGATCCTGTAGCAGATGGTCCAGTGATTGAAGCAGCAGGACAACGCAGTCTAGAAAAAGGGACGAGTCTCACAGCATTGGTTAAAAAATTGCAAGAAAAGCAAGTCAAGACCCCACTGGTGTTGATGACTTACTTTAATCCTGTTTACCAGTATGGTGTTGAGCAATTAATCACCGATCTGAAGGACACTTCTGTGAAAGGCTTGATTATTCCAGACCTGCCTTATGAACACGAGGATTTTGTCAAACCTTATCTAAAAGAGAGTGATATTGCTTTGATTTCTTTAGTGAGTTTGACCACAGGGATTGAGCGTCAAAAGACCTTAGTTCAAGAAGCAGAAGGCTTTGTCTATGCCGTGGCTATCAATGGGGTCACTGGAAAATCAAATGATTACCGTGACGACCTCGATCAACACTTAAAAGCTTTAACAGAGGTTTCCTCTATCCCTGTTTTAACAGGCTTTGGTGTCTCCAGTCTTGAGGATGTGACACGTTTTAACCGTGTGTCTAATGGTGTTATTGTAGGCTCTAAAATTGTCAAAGCCTTCCATGACAAAGACCAATCCATCGGAAACTTCATCAAAGAGGCGGTTGAGATTTCACCAAGTCTATGTCATAATTAGGTAAAAAGATTTAAAGGAGAAGAGATGAAAAATAAACGTTTAATAGGGGTATTAATAGGCCTTGCCCTTGTCATTATAGCTGGTTTGGGGTATCAAACAGTGACCAAAAAAGAGACAAAAACCACTTCAGCTACGACAGTTAAAGTAGGGGTTCTACAATTTGTAACCCATGAAGCTTTGGATGAAATCTATCGTGGTATCAAGGCAGGGCTAGAAGAAGAGGGGTATTCAGGAGATAAACTAAAAATTGATTTTTTAAATGCTGAAGGGGATCAAAGTAAGGTCCAAACCATGAGTCAGAAGTTGGTTGCCAATCAAAATGACGTTTTAATTGGTATTGCAACCCCAGCAGCTCAAGGTTTAGCCTCTGCCACTAAAGAAATCCCTATTATTATGGGGGCTGTAACAGATCCTGTTGGAGCAAAATTGGTTAAAAGTCTTGATCAACCAGGTGGAAATGTCACAGGTGTTTCTGATAAAACTCCTATTAAAGCACAGGTTGATTTAATCAAAGAATTGACGCCAAATGTTAAAACGGTGGGAGTTATTTACTCTAGTAGCGAAGATAACTCAAAATCTCAAGTTGAAGAATTTAAAAACTTGGCTGAAAAAGCAGGACTTGAAGTTGTGGTGAAATCTGTTCCATCCACAAATGAAATCAAGACCACCTCAGAAGTCTTGTTGTCACAAGTGGATGCTGTTTGGGTGCCACTTGATAACACGATTGCCTCAGCCTTTTCAACTTTAGTTCAAGTTGCTAAAGAAGCTAAAAAACCTATTTACCCAAGTGTGGATACGATGGTAGAAGAAGGCGGACTAGCCTCAGTAGTGATTGATCAGTATCAACTAGGTGTTGAAACAGGAAAAATGGCGGCTAAAGTCCTTAAAGGTGAGGACGTTTCGACGCTACCTGTTAATGTTTTTGATGAAGGAACCCCTGTTTATAATGAAGAGGTAGCTAAAGAGCTCGGCATTACGTTGCCAGAAAAATAAAAGGCAACTTTTTCTCAAGTCGAAAACTAAGAAATCGTCAAAAGGAGTTGGATAACTAATATGTTATCCAACTCCTTTTTGATAAATGAGGACAATTAAATAAGATAAGAAAAGATAAGGGATAAAAGGAAGTCTTTTTGTTGGATTTTTGTGGTAGAGAAAAGTGAGGATACCAGCTAGACTAGAAAGTTGGATAACCCAAAGTAATTCTTGTAGCTTTAGGACAAAGGCTAGACTGGCTAGAAAAAAGAAATCACCTGACCCCATTTTAAGATCTTTTATCTCGGCTATTATTCCAAGTAAAGCTAGGCTCATCACAAGAGTATTAATGGGATTGAGATAAAAGAGGAATAAAGTGGGAATAAGCCAGTTTAAAAGTGGAAAAGAAAGCCATTTTTTATCATGTAAGGAAAGGTTTGTCCCCATAAAAATCAGAATGATATGGCTAATACTGTTAAAATCAATCATCTTCATACTTATATTATTCGATAAATATAATCAAATAATTTGCTTTTTAATAATAACCATTCTAAAATAGAGATATAAAGTTGAGGAGGAAAAATCATGTCAGATACAATTGTAGAAAAAATTTATGCTTCGATCGTGCATCAGGTTCAGAAAAAAGAATCCAGTACAACTTCAAATGAAAAGACAAAAGCTGTTTTAAATCAAGCAGTAGCAGACTTATCAAAAGCTGCCTCTATCGTTCATCAGGTTCACTGGTATATGCGTGGAGCAGGATTTTTCCATCTTCATCCCAAAATGGATGAATTGATGGATGGGCTAAATGCTCACCTAGATGAGCTAAGTGAACGTTTGATTACGATTGGTGGTGCGCCTTATTCAACACTGAAAGAGTTTGATGAACATTCAAAACTTGATGAAATTCCAGGATCATTTGATAAATCTATAGACGAGCATTTGGCACGTCTTGTAGAGGTTTATCAGTATCTTTCAAGTCTATACCAAGTTGGTTTAGATGTTTCAGATGAAGAAGGTGATGATCCTACTAATGGTCTTTTCTCTGATGCACAAGCTGACGCAGAAAAAACCATCTGGATGCTTCAAGCAGAGCGTGGTCAAGCACCAGGGATTCGTTAACAAGAGATGAAGCTGGCGATGCCCAGCTTTTTTCTTTTGTCTAGTAAAAAGCAGACATATTTTTAAAAATTTTGCCAACAAAGCAAACGATTGCATAATTCTGTTGAAAGGACAACAAAATTTTGTTAAAATGAATGTAATATGAAAACACTATATGATGTTCAGCAGTTGCTGAAGCGTTTTGGCATTTTTGTTTATCTAGGAAAACGACTATATGATATCGAGATGATGAAGTTAGAACTTTCTCGTCTCTATGATAATGGCTTGTTAGATAAGCAAGATTACTTAACTGCAGAGCTAATACTGCGTCGTGAACACCGCTTAGAAAAGGAAAAAGAATATGGCAAAGAAACTTCTAGGAATTGATTTAGGTGGAACAACTGTAAAATTTGGTATCTTGACTTTAGAGGGTGAAGTTCAGGAAAAGTGGGCGATTGACACTAATATTTTAGAGGATGGGCAACACATTGTTCCAGAAATTATTGAAGCAATCAAACACCGTTTAGACTTATATGGCTTAACTTCCGAGGACTTTGCGGGTATCGGTATGGGATCGCCAGGATCAGTAGATATTGTTAATAAAACCGTAACTGGTGCTTATAATCTTAATTGGGCAGAGACACAGGCTGTTGGGCAAGCTATTGAGAGTACTTTAGGGATTCCTTTTGCCATTGATAATGATGCTAATGTAGCCGCTCTTGGTGAGCGTTGGGTTGGTGCAGGTGAAAATAATCCCGATGTGGTTTTTGTCACTCTTGGAACAGGAGTTGGCGGAGGGATTATCGCTGATGGCAATCTGATTCACGGTGTCGGTGGTGCTGGTGGAGAAATCGGGCATATCATTGTTGAGCCTGAGACTGGCTTTGCTTGTACTTGCGGCAATCTAGGGTGCTTGGAAACAGTAGCTTCTGCCACAGGTGTGGTACGTGTTGCGCGTCATCTGGCAGAAAGCTATGAGGGAGATTCTAGTATTAAAGTTGCTATTGATAATGGTGATAGTGTGACGAGTAAGGATATTTTTGTGGCAGCAGCGAACGGAGATAAATTTGCTAACTCTGTTGTTGAAAAAGTTTCTTTCTATCTCGGACTAGCTACAGCTAATATTTCAAATATCTTGAATCCTGATTCTGTGGTTATCGGGGGAGGCGTTTCAGCTGCTGGAGAGTTTCTTCGTAGCCGTGTCGAAACTTATTTTAACAAGTACGCATTTCCACAAGTTCGTAAAACAACAAAAATTAAGATGGCACAACTTGGAAACGACGCCGGTATTATTGGTGCAGCAAGCTTAGCACGTCAGTTTGCAAAATAGGTAGTACCGTATGGATATTATTAGTTATTTAATCATTGCTTTTGCTATAGGATTTCTGATTTGGACAATTTGGAATTATTTCCGAGTGAGAAAGGCTGCGCAATTTGTTGAAAATACGGAATTCAAGAACCTTTTAAGACAAGGTCAGTTAATTGATTTAAGAAGCCCAGCCGAGTTTGGTCGAAAACATATTTTGGGTGCTAGAAATTTTGCTTTAGCTCAATTTAAAGAAAGTTTATCGGCATTGAGAAAAGATAAACCAGTCCTTTTATATGATAGTCGTCGTGGACAAGCTGTTGCTCGTGCTGTTTTAATCTTAAAAAAAGCAGGCTATCAAGATATCTATGTTTTAAGAGATGGTTTTGAGTACTGGGATGGCAAAGTGAAATAAAAAGTTACTGGACAGGTTTCCAGTAACTTTTTTGTTGGAAAAGACTGCTAGAAAATGAAAGGACAAGATTCATTATTTGATAAAATAGCATTCTAAAAACGTTTACAGCCTCATATGGCATGATTTTTTTAATAAATTATGCTATAATCCTCTAGTTGAAATAAATTATTACTATTATTATTACAGAGGAAAATATGACAAAATTTAGAGAAGATATTCGTAACGTTGCCATTATTGCCCACGTTGACCACGGAAAAACAACCTTAGTTGATGAGTTGTTAAAGCAATCACAAACGCTTGATGAGCGTACTAATCTTGATGAGCGCGCAATGGACTCTAATGATCTTGAAAAAGAGCGCGGAATTACCATTCTTGCTAAAAATACAGCCGTTGCTTACAATGGAACACGTATTAACATTATGGACACTCCAGGACACGCGGACTTCGGTGGTGAAGTTGAGCGTATCATGAAAATGGTTGATGGGGTTGTTTTGGTAGTTGATGCCTACGAAGGTACAATGCCACAGACTCGTTTTGTATTGAAAAAAGCACTCGAGCAAAACTTGACACCGATCGTTGTGGTTAACAAGATTGATAAACCATCTGCCCGTCCAGAAGAGGTTGTGGATGAGGTTCTTGAGCTTTTCATTGAACTTGGTGCAGATGATGATCAGCTAGAGTTCCCAGTAGTTTATGCTTCAGCGATTAACGGAACATCATCACTTTCGGATGACCCAGCAGATCAAGAGGCTACTATGGCACCGATCTTTGACACGATTATTGAGCATATTCCAGCTCCAGTGGATAACTCAGATGAGCCCTTACAATTCCAAGTTTCTCTTCTTGACTACAATGATTTCGTAGGTCGTATTGGTATCGGTCGCGTCTTTCGTGGGACGGTTAAGGTTGGTGACCAAGTTACCTTGTCTAAGTTAGACGGTACAACGAAAAACTTCCGCGTTACCAAACTCTTTGGATTCTTCGGTCTTGAGCGTAAGGAAATCCAAGAAGCAAAAGCCGGTGATTTGATTGCTGTTTCTGGTATGGAAGATATCTTCGTTGGTGAGACAGTAACTCCGACAGATGTAGTTGAGCCACTTCCAGTCCTTCGTATCGATGAGCCAACTCTTCAAATGACTTTCTTGGTTAACAACTCACCGTTTGCTGGTCGTGAAGGGAAATGGGTAACCTCTCGTAAGGTTGAAGAGCGTCTTTTAGCAGAGTTACAAACAGACGTATCACTTCGTGTTGACCCAACTGATTCACCAGATAAGTGGACCGTTTCAGGTCGTGGGGAACTGCACTTGTCTATCTTAATTGAAACGATGCGTCGTGAAGGATATGAACTTCAAGTATCACGTCCAGAAGTGATCATCAAGGAAATTGATGGTGTGAAAATGGAGCCATTCGAGCGCGTTCAAATTGATACACCAGAAGAATATCAAGGTGCGGTGATTCAATCTCTTTCTGAGCGTAAAGGGGACATGCTTGATATGCAAGCAACAGGAAATGGTCAAACACGTTTGGTTTTCTTGGTTCCAGCGCGTGGTTTGATTGGCTACTCAACAGAGTTCTTATCAATGACTCGTGGTTATGGGATTATGAACCATACTTTTGATCAATACCTTCCAGTTGTAGCTGGGGAAATCGGTGGACGTCATCGTGGTGCATTGGTTTCTATTGATGCTGGTAAAGCAACAACATACTCTATTATGCGTATTGAAGAGCGTGGAACAATCTTTGTTAACCCAGGGACAGAAGTCTATGAAGGGATGATCATTGGTGAAAACTCACGTGATAATGATTTGACAGTTAACATCACCACTGCTAAGCAAATGACTAACGTTCGTTCAGCAACAAAAGATCAAACATCTGTCATTAAAACACCTCGTATTTTGACTCTAGAAGAGTCTCTTGAGTTCTTAAACGATGATGAATACATGGAAGTGACACCAGAATCTATTCGTTTACGTAAACAAATTCTAAATAAAGCAGCTCGTGATAAGGCAGCTAAAAAGAAAAAATCAGCAGAATAAGCTGATGAGGGGGCAAAAATGTCTTATTTAATTCTTGCCTTGTTGATTGTGGTTTATTATGTCTTTGCTGCTCCAAAGACTGTTAAATCAACCATGAATGTTATCGCCTTTGTTGGACTATGTGCGTCTTTATTGGTTTTGGGAGGTTTGAGTCTTGTCAAGCTAGTCCAGTCTCCACCAGAGATCTTTATTGGCTTTGCCATGACTATTTTAGCTTATTTTGTCATTTTAGATATTTCAAAATTGCCGAAACGAGATAAATCTAACAGAAGGTAAACGTGTCACTACCAACAAGTTTCTTGATTCTATTTTAGAGAGTATTGGTCTTCTTGGGATGACAAAATGAAAAGCTAGGCTATAGATGCCTAGCTTTTTTGTATGGCAGGTGAGATAGTAGCAATCCTTTCAAAATCTTGAAAAACTTATCAATTAAGGGTAAAATATTAGGGAACATATATTGTAAGAATTGAGAAGGATATGAAACAGATTACTGATTTTGAAAATAAGAAGGTGTTGGTTTTAGGATTAGCACGTTCTGGTGAAGCTGCAGCAAGACTTTTGGCGAAACTAGGAGCTATTGTCACTGTTAATGATGGAAAACCATTTGAAGATAATCCTTCAGCTCAATCTCTTCTTGAAGAGGGGATTAAGGTTATTTGTGGTAGTCATCCTCTAGAATTGTTAGATGAGGATTTTGCTTATTTAATAAAAAATCCTGGAATACCCTATACCAATCCTATGGTAGAAAAAGCTATCTCTAAAGGTATTCCTGTTATCACAGAGGTAGAGCTTGCCGCACGTATTTCGGAGGCGAAGATTATTGGTATTACTGGCTCAAACGGTAAAACTACTACGACAACCATGATTGCGGATGTTCTAAATCAAGCTGGTCAGTCAGCACTTTTATCGGGTAATATTGGTTTTCCAGCTTCTGAGGTAGCAAGTCACGCGACAGCTCAAGATACTTTAGTGATGGAGTTGTCTAGCTTTCAGTTGATGGGTGTGACAACCTTTAAGCCACATATTGCTGTCATTACAAATTTGATGCCAACTCATTTAGACTATCATGGTAGCTTTGATGATTATGTTGCTGCTAAATGGCATATACAAGACAAGATGACTGCTGATGATATTATTGTACTGAACTTTAATCAGGACTTGGCTAAAGATTTAGCACAAAAAACAAGAGCTCAAGTTCTTCCGTTTTCAACACAGGAAAAGGTAGATGGTGCTTATCTTTTAGATGGTCAACTTTATTTTAAAGATGAGTGTGTGATGTCAGCATCGGAGCTAGGAGTTCCAGGCAGTCATAATATTGAGAATGCCTTGGCTACTATTGCTGTTGCTAAATTATCAGGTGTTGAAAACACTGTTATTAAAGAAACACTGAGTCAATTTGGTGGAGTCAAGCATCGTTTACAGAAGGTGGGTAGTCTTCAAGGCGTGACCTTCTATAATGATAGTAAATCTACCAATATTTTAGCTACTCAAAAAGCGCTCTCAGGTTTTGACAATGCTAAGGTTGTTTTGATAGCAGGGGGTCTGGACCGTGGCAATGAATTTGATGATTTAGTGCCTGATATTTCTGGATTAAAGAAAATGATTATTTTGGGCGAGTCTGCTCCACGTGTGATTCGTGCAGCTCAACAAGCAGAAGTATCGTATCTAGAAGCTACAGATATAGAAGAGGCTACTCGTCTCGCTTATCAGTCAGCTAGCGAGGGCGATATTGTCTTATTAAGTCCTGCTAATGCAAGCTGGGATATGTATCCTAATTTTGAGGTTCGTGGAGAGGTCTTTTTAGATACCTTTTCACGTCTAAATAAAGGAGAGTAAGATGGCTAAAAAGATCGTTTTCACGGGTGGTGGAACAGTAGGGCATGTTACTTTGAATTTGATATTGATTCCCAAATTTATCAAAGATGGCTGGGAAGTTCATTATATAGGCGATAAAAAAGGTGTTGAATACAAAGAAATTCAAAAATCAGGCTTTGACATCACCTTTCATGGAATTGCAACAGGAAAATTACGTCGCTACTTTAGCTGGCAAAACATGCTTGATGTGTTTAAAGTTGGTTTTGGTATTCTGCAAGCTATGGTTATTCTAGCAAAAATTCGTCCACAAGCCCTTTTTTCAAAAGGAGGCTTTGTATCTGTACCTCCCGTTATTGCCGCTAAAACATTAGGAATTCCTGTTTTTATACATGAGTCAGATTTATCAATGGGATTAGCTAATAAGATTGCTTATCGTTTTGCGACAACCATGTACACGACTTTTGAGCAAGGCGAGCAACAAGTCAAGTCAAAACATGTCGGTGCGATTACTAAAGTAGGAACAAATGTTGATGTCAAAACGCCAGCATTAGATGAAATCATCGCTCACTTTGATTCAGACCGTCAGACGCTCTTATTTATTGGAGGCTCTGGGGGAGCACGGGTTTTTAATGAGTTGATTACTAATACTTCAGATTTAACAAAAGACTACAATGTTATTAATATCTCCGGAGATTCTAGTCTTAATACGCTTTCTAAAAACTTATATCGTGTGGACTATGTTACGGATTTATATCAACCCTTGATGAATCTAGCAGACATTGTTGTGACTCGTGGTGGCTCCAACACAATTTTTGAATTGGTTGCTATGAAAAAGCTACATCTTATTGTTCCTTTGGGGAAAGAAGCTAGTCGAGGCGATCAACTAGAAAATGCAGATTATTTTGAAAAAAGAGGTTATGCTCTGACATTATATGAACAAGACTTTGATTACCCTCATTTAAAAACGTCCTTAGATAAGATTTGGGAGAGTCGGTCGGATTTTTATCAAGCAATGGAAAAAACACAAGATTTAAAATCACAAGAAGACTTCTACCAACTTCTCTTAGAAGATATCAACGAGAAGCTTAAGAGAAAGTAGAGGATTATGTCAAAATCAGAAGATAAAGAACAAGTAGAGGTGGGGACTCAAGCAGAGTTAACCGAGTGGCAACAACGCAATCTAGAGTTTATTGAAAAAAAAGAGCGCGAAAAAAAAGAACGCGAAAAACAAAGAAAGGAAGAATTGGCTAAGCGCTTAGCAAGAGAGCAAGAGGAGATAGAGGCAGCGCTAACACCCTCAGAAAAAAGAGCGATACTGAAACGTGAAAAAAGAAAGAAAAAACAAGATCAAAAGCGGATAAAATCACAACAAAAAGCACAAAAAAAGGCAAGACGTATGCCTGCCTCACAACGTTTTGGTGTGATAACGGTTATAACTCTTTCAAGCTTAATCTTACTTTGGTCAATTTTTTTGATTACACCATTTGCAACACAAAAGGTAATTGATGTTACAGGGCAACAAGAAGCCGATTCAAATGCTTTACTTAAAGCGACAGAGATTAAAACGAGTGATTATATTTTTACGACCATTTTAAATAGTAAACAAATAGAGGAAAATGTAAAGAAAAATTCTGTTTGGGTGAAAGATGCTCGTTTAACTTATCAACCGTTTAATCATTTTCTTTTAACGGTTGAGGAATATCCAGTAGTTGCTTATCAGGTCAAAGATGGCAACTATCAAGCTATCTTAAGCAGTGGGGAGCTTTCTGAACAATTGGCTAGTGATCAGATTGATTCTACTTTGGCTCTGGTTGATGGTTTAAGTCAATCACAAGTAAGTACTTTAGCGAAGCAGTTAAAAAAATTATCAAAAGAACATCTTCAACAATTTCAATCAATTAGCTTAACGCCAACAAAGGCTACCTCTGATTTATTAACTATTCTTTTAAGAGATGGTAACACGCTTAAAATCCCTTTATCTGAGCTAGCTGAAAAGTTACCCTATTATCAAAAAATTCAAAGTAGTTTGATGTCTCCAGTTGTTGTGGATATGGAGGTTGGTATCTATACAACTTCGGAGGAAAATAGTGATACTAATATCACGACAAGTGAAACTTCGACGGCATCTTCCTCTAGTCAAGAGACTATTGCAACTGAGGCAAGTCAATAATAATCAGAGAAAGTCTGATTTAGTTGGAATAAAAATTAATTTTATATGACAAAGAAGGTAAAATGATAACATTTTACTTTTTTTTATGATATAATATTTCCTGAATAATTCTGCAAAAAGCAGTATTGTTTATCAGTAAATGAAGTATTAGAAATCAATAGTAAGAAGAGATAGAGAGGTCGAGTGAATGGCTAGAAATGGCTTTTTTACAGGATTAGATATTGGTACAAGCTCGATTAAAGTTCTTGTTGCAGAGTATATTGCTGGAGAAATGAATGTCATCGGTGTGAGTAACATCAAGAGTTCAGGTGTTAAGGATGGCATCATTGTAGACATTGAGGCGGCAGCTGCAACTATTAGAACTGCGATTGAACAAGCAGAAGAAAAGTCAGGTATGACCATTGAAACAGTCAATGTAGGCTTACCTGCAAATCTTTTGCAAATTGAACCTACTCAAGGAATGGTCCCTATCATTAGTGATACAAAAGAAATCAAGGATGAAGATGTAGAGAGTGTTATCCAATCTGCCTTGACAAAGAGTATTGTTCCAGACAGAGAGGTTATTTCTATTATTCCTAAAGAGTTTGTTGTAGATACTTTCGCAGGTATACGTGATCCAAGAGGAATGATGGGAACGCGCTTAGAAATGCGTGCATTGATTTATACAGGACCAAGCACTATTATCCACAACTTACGTCGTACAGTAGAGCGAGCTGGTATCAAAGCAGAGCATATTATCATTACCCCTCTTTCTCTGACACGTTCCATCTTAAATGAAGGTGAGCGTGAGTTTGGAGGCATCGTTATTGATTTAGGCGGTGGACAGACAACAGTTGCAGCTATGCGTGCTCAAGAGTTAGAATATACTAATGTCTATATTGAAGGTGGAGACTATATTACTAAAGACATTTCTAAAGTACTGAAAACTTCCCTTCAGACAGCAGAATCTTTGAAATTTAATTTTGGAGAAGCCAATGTCGAGCAAGCTAGCGATACTGAAACAGTCCAAGTTGAGGTTGTAGGTGCACGTGAGCCGGTTGAAATAACAGAACGGTATCTAGCTGAGATTATCTCTGCTCGCCTTAAACACATCTTAGATCAGGTTCGACAAGATTTAGAGCGTGGACGCTTATTAGATTTACCAGGTGGTGTTATTTTAGTTGGTGGGGGTGCTATTCTTCCAGGTATTGTTGAGTTAGCTGAGCAAGTTTTAGGAACTCAAGTGAAGCTATATGTTCCAAACCAAGTTGGAATTCGTAATCCTATTTTTGCCAATGTGATTGGTATGGTGGAATATGTAGGTACTTTAACAGAGGTTGATGAAATTTCGCAAAGAGCCATTTACGGTGATGCGATGTTACGTCAACAACCTATTGATATTTATCGTTCTGCTCCAACTCAACCAGTGAAACAACCTACTCAACAATCTTATCCAGTAGGAGATTATGAGCGTTATCAAACGCCAAAAGCTTCAGTTGAGACGGGATATCAAGTTCCACCAGCAGAACCGACAACACGCCTTCAACAACAAGAGGTAAACTCAACGGAACCAAAAACGAAATTTTCAGATCGTGTACGTGGAATTTTTGGAAGTATGTTTGATTAGAGAGGATAAAAAATGGCATTTTCATTCGATGCGGCATCAGTACAAGGTGCAGTTATTAAAGTTATCGGTGTAGGAGGTGGCGGAGGAAACGCTATCAACCGCATGATTGAAGAAGGTGTAGCAGGTGTAGAATTTATTGCAGCTAACACAGATATTCAAGCCTTAAGTAGTTCAAAAGCAGAGACAGTCATTCAGTTAGGTCCTAAATTAACTCGTGGTTTAGGTGCTGGAGGTCAACCTGAAGTTGGTCGTAAAGCAGCTGAGGAAAGTGAAGAGGCATTGACTGAAGCATTAACTGGTGCAGATATGGTCTTCATCACAGCAGGCATGGGGGGCGGATCAGGTACAGGAGCTGCTCCAGTAATTGCTCGTATTGCTAAAAGTCTAGGGGCCTTAACAGTTGCTGTTGTGACACGACCATTTGGTTTTGAAGGGAATAAACGTGGTAACTTTGCAGTTGAAGGGATTTCTGAGCTGCGTGAACAAGTTGATACTTTATTGATTATTTCAAATAATAATCTCCTTGAAATTGTTGATAAAAAGACACCACTTCTTGAAGCTTTGAGTGAAGCTGATAACGTTCTTAGACAAGGTGTTCAAGGGATTACCGATTTGATTACTAGTCCAGGGTTGATCAACCTTGACTTTGCTGATGTGAAAACTGTTATGGCAAGTAAAGGTAATGCACTTATGGGAATCGGGATTGGTTCAGGTGAGGAGCGTGTGGTAGAAGCTGCGCGTAAGGCAATTTATTCTCCATTACTTGAAACAACTATTGATGGTGCCGAAGATGTTATCGTTAACGTGACAGGTGGTCTTGATATGACATTGATTGAGGCAGAAGAAGCTTCAGAAATTGTTAGTCAGGCAGCTGGACATGGTGTTAACATTTGGTTAGGAACTTCGATTGATGACAGTATGAAAGATGAAATCCGTGTTACTGTTGTGGCAACTGGAGTTGGCCAAGAAAAAGCAGCTGGTGCAGTAGGTGTTCGTCCTGTACGTCAAACACAATCAGAGTCTTCTGATTCCCAGCCTCAAACAGGTTTTAATCGTCGTCCAAATTATGATTTTGACCTGTCAAGTGGTGTAGAAGCACCAACTCAAGGTTCAGCTTATCAAGATTTTAATAATCCATCACAGCCATCATCATTTGGTAATTGGGATTTAAGACGTGATAACATCAAACGCCCAACTGAGGGAGAGTTAGATAGTCAGCTAAAAGTTTCAACGTTCTCAAGCAAGCCAGAAGTAGATGACGAATTAGAAACACCGCCTTTCTTTAAAAATCGTTAATAATGGATCTAAATCAAAATAAAAAAAATATAGAAAATGCTGTTGCAGCTGCGTGTTTGGAGGCGAAACGCTCTCCAGAATCTGTAAAGGTTATTGCAGTGACAAAATATGTTGATATTGCTGCCACGCGTCAAGTTTTATCTACAGGTATTCGACATATTGGTGAAAATCGTGCCGATAAATTTCTAGAGAAATATCAAGTTCTAAATGATGATGGCGTGGTATGGCATTTTATCGGGACTCTCCAACGCAGAAAAGTTAAAGATGTTATCAATTTGGTAGATTATTTTCATGCTCTAGATTCCGTCAAGCTGGCAAGAGAAATTGATAAGCGTGCCGAACATACAATAAAGTGTTTCTTGCAAGTCAATGTATCTGGTGAAGAAAGTAAGCATGGCTTTTCTACGACAGAGGTTACTTCTGTTTTAGAAGAATTACAAGAGTTAAAACATATTGAGCTAGTTGGTTTGATGACCATGGCGCCATTTGATGCAGACGATAAGCAATTACAAGAGATTTTTTCAAAGACAGAATCTTTACGTTGCCAATTGGCTTCATTAAAACTTCCTAATATGCCTTTGACAGAATTGAGTATGGGGATGACACGAGATTACCCCATTGCTATTAAAAATGGTGCAACTTTTGTTAGAGTAGGGACAGCATTTTTTGAATAATGGAGAGATCATGATGTTTAAAAATGGACTAAATAGAATTGTTTCTTACTTTGAAACAGATGAAGAAAATGAATTAGAAGAATCATCTGATACTGCTTTATCAGGTTCTCTAAGAGTGGAAGAGGAGTCTTCTATACCAGAAGTTAGACAGGAATTGCCTCCAAAGAGAGAGCAACCAGTCAAGACGGAAACTCAGAGGCAAAGATCAGCAGAGAGACCTCAATCAATTGCGGCTACTGCTCGTCAACTTACTTCTAATGAACAAACAAGTTCTTATCGAACAAGAGAATCACAAACCCCTAACTATCCGAAACAAGGACCGGACAACTATTTGACACAAAAAGAAATGATTACGATTGCAATAAAATATCCTAAAAAATATGAAGATGCTACAGAAATTGTAGATCTGTTAGCTTCTCAAGAGTGTGTCTTGATTGATTTTCAATATATGTTAGATGCACAAGCCAGACGATGTCTAGATTTTATTGATGGAGCTAGTCATGTTTTAGGCGGAACCTTACAAAAGGTTGGTTCATCAATGTACTTGTTGACCCCAATTAATGTTGTTGTTGAGGCTGAAGACATTAGCTTATCTTCAAATACTCAAGACTATAATTTTGATTATGATATGAAGCGTCGATAAAAATATGTTTGGATACTTAATATATGTATTATTACGTTTGCTAGATGTTTACTCATTTTTACTCATTGCCTATGCTTTATTATCTTGGTTCCCAGGAGCATCTTCTTCTGGTATAGGAAGATGGTTAGAAAATATAGTCTCTCCTGTTATAACACCTCTTAGGAGATTGAATTTGCAGTTTGCTGGTTTAGATTTTACAATTTTAGTAGCACTATTTTTGTTGAATTTTCTAGGACGACTCTTGATTATGGTGTTGATATAGATAAAATGGAACACTCACTGACCCAACATTTTAGTAAAGATGAGCTAGCTTTCGTTGAAAAAGTAGAAAATGATATTCGTTTTGTTGAAACGCGCTACAGTTTGTTATTGACACCTTTTATCAATCCTAGACAGGTCGAAATTTATCAAGCACTTGCTAACAGATCAGGATTAAAATGTTTTTCATCAAATCAATATATGACACGAGAATATGCTCGTGTCATTATTGCACCTGACTACTATATTTTAGAGGAAAAAGATTTTGAAATCGCTCTGCTGGAGATTAAATATGCAAATAAATTTAATCAATTGGAACATCGTCAAATTCTAGGAGCTTTATTACATCAGATGGGCGTGAAACGAACAGTTTTTGGTGATATTTTAGTCGAAGATGGCAGGGCACAAGTGTTTGTGGATCAAAGATTATCTAGCCATTTTGTCTCTGAAATTACTAAGATCTCTAGAGTATCTGTTCAATTAAATGAAGTTGATTACAGTCAGTCTATTGTATCCTATGAAGAAAGAGACACTAAAGATCTGATTTTATCCAGTTTAAGACTTGACAAAGTCTTATCAAGCGTATTAAAATTATCACGTAGTCAGGCCTTAAAATTGATTACAACTGAAAAAGTGAAACTAAATTATCGTGTTATGACAAAACCTTCTGTCATGTTGAGCATTGGTGATTTGATTAGCGTTAGAGGTTTTGGACGATTTTATTTAACGTCTGATTTGGGATTGACAAAAAGCGGCAAATATAAAATTAGAATAGAAAAGACCTAAAATAATAAGGAGAAAAGCATGGCAATTACAGCAGTAGATATTAAAGATAAGACTTTTACGACCAAATTTCGTGGTTATAATGTTGAAGAAGTTGATGAATTTTTAGATATTTTAGTTGATGATTTTGAGGAATTGGTTCGCAAAAATCGTGAACAAGCTGATCGTATTAAAAGTTTAGAAGAAAAGATTCTTTATTTTGATGATATGAAAGAATCATTGAGCCAGTCAGTTATTCTAGCTCAAGAAACAGCAGAGAAAGTGAAGTCATCAGCTTTAACAGAGTCTGAAAATATGTTGAATAAAGCAAATTATGAATCAACACGCTTGGTTGATGAAGCAAAACTCAAAGCTAATGAAATTTTACGTGATGCTACAGATGAGGCAAAACGCATTGCTGTAGAAACTGAGGATTTGAAGCGTCAAAGTCGTGTTTTCCATCAACGTTTGCTTGCTTCAGTAGAAGGTCAGCTTGGCTTGATCAACGCTCCAGAGTGGGCAGAGTTATTGAAGCCAACAGCTGTCTATTTACAAAATTCAGATGCTGCATTTAGAGAAGTAGTAGAAAAAGTTTTAGATGAGCATGTTTTAGATGAAACTTCTGATTTTGAATCCTTCGATGCTACTCGTCAGTTTACAGCAGAAGAGATGGAAGAACTTCAACGTCGTGTTGCAGAAAGCAATCAAAAAGTTGAAATGGCTTTAAAAGAAGAAGCACATGCTGAATTAGAGTCACAGGCTATCCAAGAGGAAGTATCAGAACAAGTTGTGACTGAAATTCCTTCTGAGTCATTTATTACCTTTGATGATGTGGAGCCAACAGAACCTAATTTAGGGGATACACAAACTTTTAAAATCAATTTTAATCAAGACTAATAACAAAAATACGGTATCAGATACATATTTTTAGCGAGTAGGAGATGGTGTGAGCCCTGCAATCCCTGTATCTGTTATCATCGCTTTGTTAGTATTTTATCTGAAGGACAGTAGGATAAAAGGTGAGCTCGCCTTAAGAGCATAAGAGGGACTTTTCGTAGTAGGAGTCCAAACTAAGGTGGTACCACGAGCTTTCGTCCTTTTTGATGAAAGCTCTTTTTATATATTGAGAGGTAGATATGAAATTAAAAGAAACACTGAATCTTGGAAAAACGGCTTTTCCAATGCGAGCTGGCTTACCCAATAAAGAGCCACAATGGCAAGCGGCTTGGGATGAAGCAAATATTTATGCCCGTCGTCAAGAACTTAATGAAGGAAAACCAGCCTTTCATTTACATGACGGCCCCCCATATGCGAATGGTAATATTCATGTTGGTCATGCCTTGAATAAAATTTCTAAAGATATTATTATCCGTTCTAAATCAATGATGGGATTCCGTGCTCCTTATGTTCCAGGATGGGATACTCACGGTCTTCCGATTGAACAGGTCTTAGCTAAACAAGGTGTTAAGCGTAAAGAGATGGATTTAGTGGCTTATCTTGAAATGTGTAAGGATTATGCCCTAAGCCAAGTTGATAAACAGCGTACAGATTTCAAACGCTTAGGTGTCCTTGGGGACTGGGAAAATCCTTATATTACCTTAACAAAAGATTATGAGGCGGCTCAAATTCGTGTGTTTGGTAGTATGGCAGATAAAGGCTATATTTATCGTGGGGCTAAGCCAGTTTATTGGTCATGGTCATCTGAATCGGCTCTTGCAGAAGCTGAGATTGAATACCATGATATTGATTCAACATCACTTTATTATGCGAACAAAGTTAAAGACGGTAAAGGGGTTCTTGATCAGGGGACTTATATCGTGGTATGGACGACGACACCATTTACCATCACCGCCTCTCGTGGTTTGACAGTCGGACCTGATATGACTTATGTTTCTGTGAAACCAAATGGACAAGATCGTCAGTATGTGGTAGCAGAAGCTTTGGTAGATCAACTAGCCACTAAATTTGGTTGGGAACAATTTGAAATCATTGCTACTTATAAGGGGTCTGAATTAGAATACATTGTAACAGAACACCCTTGGGATACAGAAGTTGAAGAATTAGTTATCTTAGGTGATCATGTCACCACAGATTCTGGTACAGGTATTGTTCATACAGCCCCAGGTTTTGGTGAGGATGACTATAATGTTGGTATCAAGTATAATTTAGAAGTTGCAGTTACAGTTGATAGTCGTGGGATCATGATGGAAAACGCAGGTCCAGATTTGGCAGGGCAATTTTATGATAAGGTTGTTCCTACTGTTAAGGAGAAGTTGGGAGATTTACTTCTTGCCAGTGAGGTCATTAACCACTCTTATCCATTTGATTGGCGTACTAAAAAGCCAATTATTTGGCGTGCTGTTCCACAATGGTTTGCTTCAGTCTCTCAATTCCGTCAAGAGATCCTAGATGAAATTGAGGCAACAAACTTTTATCCAGGATGGGGAAAAACACGTCTTTATAATATGATTCGTGATCGTGGTGATTGGGTTATTTCACGTCAACGTGCTTGGGGTGTCCCCCTGCCAATTTTCTATGCTGAGGATGGGACAGCTATTCTAACTAAAGAAGTAACCGATCATATCGCTAATCTTTTTGAAGAGCATGGTTCAATTGTTTGGTGGCAACGTGATGCTAAAGAACTTCTTCCTGAAGGCTTTACTCATCCAGGTTCTCCTAATGGAGAATTCACCAAAGAAACAGATATTATGGATGTTTGGTTTGATTCAGGTAGCTCATGGAATGGTGTGATGAATGCTCGTGATCATCTTTCTTATCCAGCTGATCTTTATCTTGAAGGGTCAGATCAATATCGTGGTTGGTTTAATTCTTCTCTGATTACTTCTGTTGCTGTTAATGGGCATGCACCATATAAGGCTGTGTTATCTCAAGGTTTTGTTCTTGATGGTAAAGGGCTTAAAATGTCTAAATCACTAGGTAATACCATTTTACCAAGTGATGTTGAAAAGCAATTTGGAGCAGAAATCTTACGTTTATGGGTGACTTCTGTAGATACCTCAAATGACGTTCGTGTATCAATGGAGATCTTATCACAAGTATCAGAAACTTATCGTAAAATCCGTAATACTTTACGTTTCTTGATTGCCAATACCTCTGATTTTAATCCAGCAACGGATAAAGTGGCTTATGAGAATCTTCGATCAGTTGATCAATTCACAATGGTTAAGTTTAACAAATTAGTGGGACAAATTCGAAAAGCCTATGAAAACTATGACTTTATGGCTATCTATAAGGCCGTTGTAAACTTTGTGACTCTTGATTTATCAGCTTTTTATCTTGATTTTGCAAAAGATGTTGTTTACATTGAAGGGGCAAATGCTGTGGCACGTCGTCAAATGCAAACAGTATTTTATGACATCCTTGTGAAAATCACAAAACTATTGACCCCAATCCTTCCACATACATCAGAGGAAATCTGGTCTTATCTTGAGTATGAAGAAGAGGAGTTTGTCCAATTAGCCGAAATTCCAGAAGTGGAAGCTTTTGCAAATGAGGCAGACTTACTTGAAAAATGGGAAGCTTTCATGAACTTCCGTACGCAAACGCAAAAAGCTTTGGAAGAAGCACGTAACGAAAAAGTTATTGGTAAGTCACTGGAAGCGCATTTGACTGTCTATGTGAACGCAGAAACAAAAGCTCTATTAGATTCACTAGAAGCAGATATCGCACAATTATTGATTGTTTCTGATCTAACAGTCTTAGAAGATAAGGCTCCAGCAGAAGCAACAGTGATTGAAGACCTTGCCTTTACTGTTGAAAGAGCAGCTGGTGAAGTTTGTGAACGTTGCCGTCGTATTGATACCAGTGTGACTGAACGTCCTTATAAAGCTCTTATCTGTGATCACTGTGCTACAGTAGTAGAAGAAAATTTCCCTCAAGCAGTAGCTGAAGGATTTGAAGAAAAATAAGTATAAAAAAATGAGATTGAGTGTAAAACGCAATCTCGTTTTTTATATTAAAAGATAAGGTATGTCCTTTTAGGGAACTTATCTAGCTCTATTTAGATCGAAGTATATTTGTAAAAAGAATCAAGTCAGTAGTCTTTTATTGTAAAAAAACTGGATAAACCAGCTTTTAAATAATAGGGATGGAAATTTCAATTAAATTAGAAGTGTGGATTGTTTTGATTTGTTCTTGCAGAATGCTAGTTTTGTCGATTTTACGCTTGAGGAAAAATTCACGAATTGTTTCAAGTTCATTTTCTTTAATGGCGCGGTGCTTGTTGGTGATCACTAACTCATAGTGTTTAGGAGCTTGTGTAAAAATGACATCTGTGTTACCAGCAGAGTAAGTTTCCACTAGTGTAGCATCAGTATTTTCCAGTTGACTACGAACCAAAGCTGAGTGGCTACGAGTTGTATTGATTAATTTCATAATTTTCCTCCTCAATTTCTTATAGGTCTATTATAGCACTAAACTAGGAGTGAGACTAGTCTTGCTGTGATTTTTTCCACATTTCGATACCCCATTTATGACTTCCTCGCTTGAGTTTTTCAATAGCCGTATCAACTGGAAACCAAGCAATATGGTTAAAATCCTCAAGTGGTTGACTAATTTCTTTAAAAGAAGTGACCTCATAGATGTATGCAGGATTGTAAAAATATTTATCACGATGGCTAGAGTAAAAATACTCATCAGCTTGTCCATAATATTGTCCAAGAGTTGCTGAAAAACCAAGTTCTTCAAGTAATTCACGTTCAAGGGCTGAAAAATGATCTTCATTTTCTTCGATTTCGCCTCCAGGTAGAAACCAGGCACCGTTAGGAGCTTGAACTAAAATAATCTGATCTTTAGTTAGGTTGGGAATGACCGCATAAACACCATAGCGGTTATGATAACTGACCTGCTCAATTTTTTCACCGAAAGTTGGATTCATGATAATTCTCCTTTCACAGTATTATACTATAAAAGTTAGCGCTTGCCTAATGAAATTGTTTGAAAATTGAAAAAAGAGTAAGATTTTTCTTACTCTTTTTAGTTATCTTCGGATTTTTTAGAAGATTTAATCATAATATGCCCATTGCTGGTCATCACGGCTTTAAGTTGTCTTTCACTCGGATTTTCAAGGTAGAAGTCAGTGATAGCATCTTCAATGTGATCCTGAATGGTACGACGGAGTGGTCTTGCTCCCATTTTAGGATCATAGCCGAGATCAACTAGCTTTTCTTTTACTTTATCGGTCACCTCAAGATGAATATCGTTAGCTGATAAGCGCTCATTGACATTAGCTAGCATAAGATCAACAATTTGCAGTAAATTGTCTTTGCTGAGAGGTTGGAATTCAATAATCCCATCAAAGCGGTTCATAAATTCTGGACTAAAGAAATCACCGAGTTGGTTCATCACAGAGCTAGTTCGTCCTTCGCGTGCAGCTCCAAAGCCAACAGATGCTTCAACTTTGCCTGTTCCAGCGTTTGAGGTCATAATAATAATGGTATCCTTGAAACTTACTGTTCGTCCTTGACCGTCTGTTAAACGGCCATCATCCAAGACTTGTAAAAACATGTGCATCACATCAGGATGTGCTTTTTCAACCTCGTCAAGTAGGATGAGAGAGTATGGATTGCGGCGAACTTTTTCAGTTAATTGTCCTGCCTCATCATATCCAACATAACCAGGAGGAGCTCCAACCAGTTTGGCAACGGCATGTTTTTCCATATATTCACTCATGTCAAAACGAATCATGCTATCAGCAGAACCAAATAGCTCAATTGCGAGCTGTTTGGAAAGCTCAGTTTTTCCAACTCCAGTTGGTCCTACAAAAAGGAAACTACCAATAGGACGATTCGGAGAACCTAGTCCAACACGATTACGACGGATGGCTTTTGCAATTTTATCAACGGCGGTATCTTGACCGATGACGTGAGCTTTTAAATCTTCTGCCAGATTGACCAACTGGGTTTGTTCTTTTTCTTTAAGATCACCAACAGGGATATTCGTTTTTTGCTCTACAATGGCTTCGATAGTTTTTTCTGTAATAATAGGAACATCTTGTTCGTCAATTTTAGCATTTTGTAGTTCTTTATACTTGACAATTTGATCACGGAAGTAAGCTGCGCGCTCATAATCTTCATCACGTGTTGCTTGAGCTTTGAGATTTTCAGCTTCAATTAAACGTTGATCGATTTCTTTAGGGTCCACAAAATTAAGGGTCAAGTTTAATTTTGAGCCAGCTTCATCTAATAGGTCGATGGCTTTATCTGGTAAGAAGCGGTCTTGAATATAGCGATTTGAAAGGATAGCAGCAGCTTGAATAGCCTCGTTAGTGTACTTAACATGGTGATAATCTTCGTATTTTTTTTGAATGCCTTTTAAAATTGTAATAGTTTCTTCAACACTTGGTTCATCTACTTTTACAGGCTGCATACGTCGTTCCAGTGCAGCGTCTTTTTCAATGATGCGGTATTCATTGAGAGTAGTTGCTCCCACCATTTGAAGCTCACCACGAGCTAAAGCAGGTTTTAAAATGTTACCGGCATCCATATTACCTTCGCTTGTACCCCCTGCTCCAACAATTTCATGGATTTCATCAATAAAGAGGATAACATCTTGACGGCGACGAATCTCATCCATTAATTTTTGCATGCGCTCTTCAAATTGTCCACGAATACCTGTTCCTTGAACTAAACTAACGACATCCAAACGAATCACTTTTTTAGCTTGAAGTTTTTGAGGAACATCACCATCGATAATCTTTTGAGCTAATCCTTCAACAACAGCCGTCTTCCCAACACCAGGTTCTCCAATGAGAACGGGGTTATTTTTAGTCCGACGGTTTAAAATTTCAATGACACGAATAATCTCCTCGTCACGTCCGATAACAGGATCAATATTACCTTTACGAGCAATCTCTGTGACATCAATTCCAAATTCGTCTAGCAGGCCTTTTTCTTGAGGTTGTGAGTTAGGACGGGGACCATTGGTAAAACCGCCATTCCCACCACCAGGTCCTCTTTGACCAGCTTGTGTGTCGGGAGTTTTAGGGCGATTAGGAGTATTAAAGGCTCTAAAATTATTTAAATCTCCAAAGAAATCATCAAAAAATGGATCCATACTATCTTGGGTTGTTTGTCCATTTAGTCCGCCTAAAATCGTTTGGCTAGGATCAGTCTTCATAATTTGATAACAATTTTGACAGAGGTCAATTTGTTTTTGTTGTCCGTTAATATTTGTATAGAGGTGAATGGTAGAATCATTCATTTTGCAATTTTGACACAGCATATCTTTTCCTCGATTTCTATCTAGATTTCAGACCAGATGACTTTTTTGGTCAAACTTGGTCAAATATAAGTTCATTATAGCACTAAAGCTGTTAAAAGACAATTTTTGAGCATGATTTTATAAAATTATAAAAATAAAGTTTACATTTATGAATAAATATACTAAAATAGTATAAAAATACAAAAAAGAGGTAAACCAATGGCACAATCATTTTTAAAAGAGATTGATTTTACAAAAGAAGAATTATTGCATTTCATCAAAAAGTCTGAGGAATTTAAACAACTCAAAAAAAATAAGGTTCCTCATCGTTACCATGAGGGCTTGAACATTGCTTTGATTTTTGAAAAGGCTTCAACCCGTACACGCTCTGCCTTTACGGTGGCAGGTCAGGATTTGGGAATGGCTGTCACTTATTTAGGAGCAGGGGAGATTCAATTGGGGCAAAAGGAGTCTGTTGAAGATACGGCTAAGGTTTTAGGGTCTATGTTTGATGGGATTGAATATCGTGGGTTTAAACAAGAGGATGTTGAAACGCTGGCTCAATACTCAGGTGTACCTGTTTGGAATGGTCTGACAGATGAGTGGCATCCTACACAGATGATTGCTGATTTTTTAACCATTAAAGAAGTCTTTGGGCATTTGGAAGGTTTGCATTTGGCTTATTTGGGAGATGGACGTAATAATATGGCTAATTCGCTTTTGGTCACTGCAGCCAAGCTAGGTCTAGATATTTCTATCATTGCCCCTAAGAGTCTGCAGCCTGATAAGGAAGTTCTCGCTATTGCCAAACAACACCAAACAGGGGGACAGATCACGGTTACAGATGATGTTGAAGCGGTTAAGGGAGCTGATATTCTCTATACTGATGTCTGGGTATCCATGGGAGAAGAGGTGGACTTTAAGGAGCGTATTGATTTGCTGATGCCTTACCAGATCAACGCGGAGCTTTTAGAAAAAGTAGAGAATAAAGACGCCATTGTTTTACATTGTTTACCAGCTTTTCATGATACTAAGACGCAGATCGGTCAAGAACTTTATGACAAATATGGCTATGAGGCTTTAGAGATAACGGATGACGTTTTTAAAACTTACAGTCCATATATCTTCCAAGAAGCAGAAAATCGCATGCACTCAATTAAGGCTATTATGCATGAGACACTAAAAAATAGCTAAAAATAAGGGCTTTGCTTGTTAGAATCCCTAGTTTTATGATAAAATAGAGTTGTCTATAAAACGATTAGAGGAGAAAAGATAAGATGGAATCACATTTAGTGAGAATTATTAACCGCCTTGAATTAATGGCGACAGATGGCGGAAACTTGAAACGCAATTTTGAGCGTGATGGTGTTGTTGTCGCAGAGGTTGCATTTAACAATGATCCAGAAAATGGACCAGTGTTTACCCTTCGTGATATGGAAGCGCGTGAATCTTACACATTTGATAGCATTGATTTAATTGCTATGGAAATTTATGACCTACTTTATTAAGATATAGAAAAAGTCCCAGAGCTAGCTCTGGGACTTTTTCTATATCTTAATAGGATAAAGGCTTGGAAAATTCCAAGCCTTATGATTTTATTTAACAGAACCGCCTGTAATGCCTTCAACGTAGTATTTTTGCATGAACATAAATAGCAAGGTGATTGGAATAGCGATAAGAACAGATCCTGCAGTAAAGGACATAAACCAGTCATTGATGGTATCTTGTTGCAACATAGAGAAGAGTCCAATAGCAACGGTGTATTTATTAGTGGCGTCACCAAGAATAACTTTAGCAAAAATGAAGTCCATCCAAGGTGCGATAAAGGCCATCAAAGCAGTGTAAACAATAATTGGTTTTGAGAGTGGCAGTGTAATCTTGAAGAAAATGTCAAGACGTGTTGCCCCATCGATCATTGCTGACTCATCCAGTGAGTAGGGGATGGTGTCAAAGAAACCTTTTGCAATATAGAAGCCTAAAGCTGCTCCTGAAGAGTAAACAAGAACTAAGGCTGTTAAAGTTTGGTCAAGGTTAAGAGCTTTTAAAATATAATAAACAGCAATCATACTCATAAAGCCAGGGAACATATTAAGTACAAGAGCTAGCTTTAAAAAGCCATTTCTGTGTTTAAATTTGATTCGGCTAAGAGAGTAGGCCATAGCAACAGTAATAAATGTTGAAATAACACAACTAGCTAAGGCAACGATAAAGGTATTTAAGAACCAACGTCCAAAAGGAAAAGAGCTATTTGTAAAGAGTTGAACGTAATTATCTAAAGTAAAGGTTTTAGGGATGAAGTAAGGGACATAGGCTGTTCCTTCACCACGAAAACTGGTCAAAACTACCCATACAATCGGAAAAAGCCAAATGATGGATAAGACTGTTAGAAGTGTATAAACAAAAGCTAAATTTAATCGTTTTTTATTTTGCATTATTTGGCTACTCCTTCTTTGTAAGATGCTGTTCTAGTATAAGCTAAAAGACTGAAGATAGCAGATAGAACAAAGATGAGGATTCCGACAACTGAGGCGATGTTGTAATCAGCAGCAGTGACGGTCAGGTTATACAACCAAGTTACCAAAAGATCAGTTGAACCTGCTTGGTAGTATTCAGAGTTAGTTGGTCCACCTTGTGTAAGAAGGTAGATGACGTTGAAGTTGTTGATGTTTCCGATAAATTGTTGGATAAGGGTTGGTGTCATGATCAACAGAATTTGAGGGAAAGTGATGGATTTAAAGATTTGGAATTTGCTTGCCCCATCAATTTCAGCAGCTTCAATTTGTTCGCTAGGAAGGTTCATGATGATCCCCGTAGCAACTAACATAGTGACTGGGATTCCGACCCACATATTGACAAAAATGATAGAGAATTTAGCCCAGATTGGGTCTGAGAGAAACGGAAGCGCGTGTTTAATCAAGCCCATATTCATCAATAGTGCATTAAGTGGTCCTTCATCGTTAAGAAGGTTACGCATGATTAATAGTGAGATGAATTGGGGCACTGCCATGGTGATGACAAAAATGGTTCGCCATACTTTTTTCCCTTTTAGCCCTTTGGTGTTAATAAGAAGAGCTAAAACGATACCAAAAAAGAAGTTAGTAACGGTAGCAAATACTGCCCAAATTAAAGTCCAAGATAAAACTGGGAAGAAGGTTCCAGCCATACGACCAGTAAAGATATTTCCGAAATTGGTTAATCCGACCCAATCAAAAAGTGATTTAGGTGGGAGGTGATTGTGGTCATAATTGGTAAAGGCAAGAGTGACCATATAAATAAGAGGGAGGATGGTAAAGAGCAAGACCCCTAAAAGAGGAATAGCCATTAAGGTCATATGGAAACGTCCATTGGCTAACGTTTTAAAATCCTCTTTGAAGCTTGGTGCAGGCTCTCCTTCGCGTTTTAAGACATAGAGATTACGCGCACTCTTTAAGTTACACCAGTAAATGTAAGCAAATATTGCACAAAAGATGAGTGATGCCAGCCCAAAAATGAGAAGGAGCATGGAGTTGTCACCTTCTACGGCAACTTGCATTTTAATCCCATCGATTTCTTTTGTGACCATTCCTTGAGATTTTGTACCAAGGGTGATCAGACCTTTGATACTTGGAATAATTTGGCTAAAGAAAGCGATAAGAAACAAGATTTGGGTAGATAAGAATAAACTTCCTTTCACAATTTGCTTATTAGCAAAGTTAGCAAATCCCATCACAAGAAAAGATAACTTGGTTTCTAGTCCACCTTTTTGAAAGGCTTCTTTGACAGAAACAGAATCAAATAGATAATTATTATTCATTTATGCCTCCAAATGATAATTAGTAGTTAATGTCTTCTAAAATCATCAAATAGTGAGAACCTTAGAAGACATTGGCTACTAACTAATAAATAAAATCGGTGAGGAGATCACTCCCCTCACCAACTTACAAGATTATTTTGTATTAGCAATATCTTCATCGAATTGTTTAAGTTTATCGAGGTAGTTGCTTTCTTTAATTTTACCATTGTAAGTATCGCTTAGGATAGCTGCACTTTCTGTCCAGAATGTTGACATTTGACTAAGTTTAGGCATAACAACTGTGTAGTCTGAAGATGATGCCATTTGTGTCACAGCTTGAGCTAGGATATTGTTTTGAACATCACTTGATTCTTGTACTTCTTTGTTTGAAGGGACAATGTTACGTGTTTCAAACTGATTTTTTTGGCTTTCTGCACTTGTTAAGGCTGCGGCAAGTTTATAGCTAGCTGCGATACGTTTTGTGTCTGTTCCAGCAGGTGCTTGGTTAACAGCGTATAGTTTCACACCAAGGAAGGCTTTTTGTTGGACTTCTTTATCACCGATAGTAATTTTTGGATAAACAGCAACACCGAGGTTTTCAGCACCAACGGCTTTGACAGCAGCATCATAATCCCATGGACCTGATTCGATAGCAGCAACAGATCCATCGCCAAATTTAGACATCACGTTGTTAGCATCAAGGTTAACAAAACCAGAATTATCTTTTTGAGCAGCAATCCATTTGAGAACAGAAACACCTGCTTCATTACCCCAGTTTGTTCCTTTTGGATCTTCACCAGATTCACCAAATAGAGTATCGCCTACAGACATGAAGAGTGGGCCTGTGACATAGGCATTCATTTGTTTAAAGGTTGCACCAAATGTCGCTTTAGATGTAATGGTTTCGTATGACTTCACATCTTCTTCAGAAAGTTTTGTTTTGTTGTAGAAGAGAACTTGTGATTCAACACCAAATGGGAACGCATAAGTTTTTCCTTTGTATTGAGCACCAAGAAGGGCTTGTTCTGTATCATTTTTCTCGATAGCTGCAGCGTATTGTTCTGGGATTTCTTGGATAACACCAGATTCAACGAGTTGTCCAAGTTGATCGTGTGGTAGTGAGAAAACATCAGCAGCTTTAGAAGGATCTTTTTTCACATTTTCTTGTGCTTTGGAATCATTTGATTCGATAATCTTAACTTTGATTCCTTTATTTTCTTTTTCAAACTGCTTAACAGTATCTTGATAAGATTTTTTAGCTCCAGTTGGAACCCAAAGTTTGATAGTAGTCGTATCTGCAGCTTCAGCTTTAGGAGCATTGGCAACAAGAGCTGCACCAGCAGCAAGTGAAAGAACAGCTGTGCTTATAAGCACTTTTTTCCAAGATTTCATACTTTTCTCCTCCAAAATGGGATATAAATTATTTACAAGACTATTATGCAATCGTTTGCAAAAAAAGTCAAGTACTTTTGCAATATTTTTTTATTTTTTTTAAAAATAGGGTTAATTCACCACTAAAATGTCTTACATAGTATGCAAACAAAGAACAAGCGTTTGCATAAAATTATTGATTTTTTATAAAAAAGGTGTAGAATGAAAAATGAATTGAAAGAATAAAGGAGATATTTATGCAAAAGAAATGGTGGCATCAAGCTGTAATTTATCAAATCTATCCTAAGAGTTTTAGAGATACCAATGGCGATGGTATCGGAGATCTTCAAGGGATTATTAGTAAGTTAGATTATTTGGACTATTTAGGGATTACTGCTATCTGGTTATCCCCAGTTTATCAGAGTCCAATGGATGATAACGGCTATGATATTTCTGACTATGAAGCTATTGCACACGAATTTGGTTCTATGGCCGACATGGAGATGCTACTAACAGAAGCAAGACGTCGCGGTATTCGTATTATTATGGATTTAGTGGTCAACCATACCTCAGATGAGCACGCTTGGTTTATAGAAGCTAAGGCCAATCCGTCTAGTTCAGAAAGAGAATATTATATTTGGAGAGATGAGCCTAATGCTTTGGATTCTATCTTTGGAGGCTCTGCTTGGGAATATGATGATGCTTCGGGCCAATACTATCTTCATTTTTTTGGTAAAAAACAGCCTGATTTAAATTGGGAAAATCCAGTTCTTCGTCAAAAAATATATGATATGATGAATTTTTGGATTGATAAGGGAATTGCAGGTTTTCGGATGGATGTGATTGATATGATCGGTAAAATCCCTGACCGCTTGATAGCTAATAATGGTCCAAAACTTCATGATTACCTAAAGGAGATGCATTCACAGACGCTTTGTGGGAAAGATTTGTTAACTGTTGGTGAAACCTGGGGAGCGACACCTGATATCGCAAAACAATATTCTAGACAAGAAAATCATGAGTTGTCAATGGTATTTCAATTTGAACATATTGGCTTACAACATGAAGAAGGCAAAGACAAGTGGTCGTACACAGATCTTGATGTTCCTCGTCTAAAATCTATTTTAAGCAAGTGGCAGACGGATTTAGGTGTGACAGAGGGTTGGAATTCACTTTTTTGGAATAACCATGATTTGCCTAGGGTGTTGTCTATTTGGGGCAATAGTGGCGTTTACCGAGAAAAGTCTGCGAAAGCCTTGGCTATCTTGTTACACTTGATGAGAGGGACGCCTTATATTTATCAAGGAGAAGAAATAGGGATGACCAATTATCCCTTTGAAAACTTAGATCAAATAAATGATTTAGAATCTCTTCATTTTGCCAAGGAAGCGAGCACAAAGGGAGTTAGCCAAGAAGCTATTTTGGATGCTATTCGAGTTGTAGGGCGAGACAATGCAAGGACCCCGATGCAGTGGGATAATACTGAGAATGCTGGTTTTTCAAATGGAAAACCTTGGTTAGCCGTTAACCCTAATTATAAAACTATCAATGTCGCCAAAGCTCTAGCGGATAAATCATCTATTTTTTATACCTATAAAGCTTTGGTTAATTTGAGAAAAACACAAGATTGGTTGGTAGAAGCAGATTATGAGATTCTGACAACAGCAGATAAAGTTTTTGCTTATTTAAGAAAAAATGAGGAGAAGACTTATTTGGTTGTGGTCAATCTATCAGATGAAAGCCAAAGCTTCTCATCTAGATATGATATGGTGTCAGAGGTGATTGCTAATAGACCTTACCCTAAAACCTTAAAAAAAGTTGATTTAGAACCTTGGGATGCTTTTTGTGTAGAGGTAGAGTAGATGAAACAGGATTGGTACCAATCAGCAGTTGGATATGAAATTTATCCAAGAAGTTTTTGTGATAGTAATGGTGATGGAATCGGTGATATCAAGGGTATCATTTCAAAGCTAGCTTACTTAAAAGATCTAGGGATTGATTTTATATGGATAACACCGATGTATGCCTCCCCCAATGTCGATAATGGTTATGATATCTCGGATTACTATGCTATCAATCCTGAGTATGGAACTTTAGAAGATGTCAAGGACTTGATTCAACAAGCTCATGAAATGGGGATAAAGGTATTGTTTGATTTAGTGGTCAATCATACATCAGATCAACATCCTTGGTTTCGGGATGCTAAATCCTCAAAAACCAGTCCTTACCGAGATTTTTACCATTGGAAAAAGGGAAAAGATAATCGTCCTCCTAATGATTGGATAGGATTTTCAGGTTTATCGACTTGGACCTACGATGCGTTAACTGATGAATATTATTTTCATTTATTTGATCAGAAGCAACCTGATTTGAATTGGAAAAATCCGAAACTAAGACAAGCGATTTATAATATGATACGATTTTGGTTGGAGTTAGGGATTGATGGCTTTAGAATAGATGCTATTAGCCATATTCAAAAGGCAGATTGGGATGTAAAACTTCAAGATTCAAAGGGAGATGGAGCTTATCAACCCTTTATGAATGTTTCAGGGATTGAAGCCTATCTCTCTGATATGAAGGCGATTTATGAAGAGTATGATGTCTTGACAGTTGGTGAGGCAAGTGGTGTCTCCAGTCAAGAGGCTCCTAAATGGACTGGTCCTAATGGTTATATGAGCATGCTGTTTGAATGGGAGCATAATTACCGTTTTGAAACAGGTAAAGGAGATGTTGTCAAATTTATTGAGATTTTAGACCGTTGGCAAGTAGATATGCAAGAGCAGGGGTGGTTGGGCTTATACTTAGAAAATCATGACCTTCCTAGAATTATTGATACCTTTGGTGACGGGAGTGAGGATTCTGCAAAAGCCTTTGCGGTAGCTTACTTTTGTTTAAGGGGGACACCTTTTATCTACCAAGGACAAGAAATTGGTATGACAAATGGTGATTTTAAAAGCTTAGAAGAGTTCAATGAACCTAAAATGAAGCGACGTTATGAAAGTTATCGTCAACTTTTAGCAGATAAAGAGGCTTTTGAGCGGGCTAAAGCTTGGAGTAAGGACAATGCTAGAACACCGATGCAATGGGATGCTAGTTGCTATGCTGGTTTTTCTACAGTAAAACCGTGGCTAAGAGTGAATAGTCAATATAGAGAAAAAAATATCGCTTTAGCCCAAAAGGATGAGCAATCTGTATTTTATCTCTATAAGAATTTGATCAACCTACGTCATCATTCTCAGGCAATAGCAGTCGGAAACTATCAGCGTATCTCAGTAGGACATGAGGCTGTATTTGTCTATCAGCGGCAAAGTCAAACAGAATCGTGTTTAATCTTAGTGAATTTAACAGCTGAGAAAGTCTCAATTTCTATGCCTAAAGTGATAAGAGATAAAAATTGGCGACTAGTATTGTCGTCTGAAAAAGAGGGGCTGGAGCTTAAAAAAAGCCTGTCATTACCAGCATATTTTTATGCTGTTTATCAAATATGAAAAAATAAAGAGGTGAGTTATGGAACAATTGGAGAGATTAGACGAAATTATAGCAAATATCAAATCTATCAAGGGTGCACAAGCCCTTATTGGAATTGGAACCACAGGCAGTGATAGAGAGAGAATGGATGATTATTCCGATCTTGATTTTTTTGTCATAGCTGAGAAAGATGAAAAACCAGACTTGTTAGATCAGCTGGATTGGTTGGAGACCCCAACGGCTAGCTTGGTTTTTTCATTTAAAAATACGCCAGATGGCTATAAAGTTCTTTATTCAGATGGCATCTATGTTGAGTTTGCTGTTTTTACTGAAAAAGAGTATCAGGAGGTTCCTCTGGCTTGTGATAAGGTCTTATGGAGTCGAGAAGAGATTAGTTTAAAAGGTAAGCATGACCCTGTGCGAACTAATCCTGACTGGTATTTTAACGAAGCAATTACCAATTTATATGTTGCCAAAATGCGTGTTCTTCGTGGTGAGGTGATTTCAGCTCACTATTACTTGGATCATGCTGTAGATGATATCATGACAGGGATTACCCTTAGTCAAGAAAGTCTGCATAAAGAGTCCATTGACTGGGCAAATCCTGCTCGTCGATTTGAAAAGCATTTTCCTGCAGAAGCTGCTGTGGTGGATGAGATTTTTGCCAATTCTACTAAAGTAGGCATTAAGTTAGCCTTCAAGCTTCTTGAAAATTATATTGAGGTTAATAAAGAGTTGGAAAGTCTTATTAATGATTTTTAATAGAGTTTATCCTTGAACTTCTTAACTTGATATGTCAAAATATAATGAGGTAAAATGAAAGGAGGATAGAAATGGTTACGATAAAAGATGTAGCAGAAAGAGCAGGAGTGAACCCCTCGACTGTCAGTCGTGCTTTAAAGGATAGCTCTGCCATCTCTCAAAAAACCAAAGATAGAGTGAAAAAAGCCATGGATGAACTTGGCTATGTTCCAAATGTAGCCGCAAAGATGTTAGCATCAGGCTTGACGCGCTCTGTTGGTGTGATTTTGCCTCCTCTAACAAAAGACCGTGTTGCTCAGCCTTTTTTCATGGAGATTTTAACGGTCATCAATAATGAAGCTAAAAAACGCTCCTTTACTGTTTCTATTGCCACTGCCAGCACAGTGGAAGAATTAACTGAGCATGTTGAGTTAATGTACAAGCAACGACGTGTTGATGGCTTCATTGTTTTATACTCTCAAAAAGATGATCCTGTTCGCGAGTATCTGACAGCGCAGAATATTCCGTTTGTTGTGGTGGGTGAGCCAGAAGAGCTGGGAAATGAAATCACATATATTGATAATGATAACCAGTTAATGGGGAGAACAGCTGTTGATGTTTTGATAGAAAACGGACATGATAAGATTTTATTTGTCACAGATGATTTAAATGGTCAAGTCTTTTCAGAGCGTTATTTAGGTTATCAGATTGAAATGACTAAAAGAGGACTGGTAGCAGAATATCCAATCTTATTTGATAAGGAAGATGCTCTTAGCTTAGATGCCTTTAAGTCTCTATTAGATAAGACTGAGGCAACTGCTTTGGTGGTTGTCGATGATATGTTGTCTGTCCGTGTGATTCAATTTTTATCTTTTTATGATATTAACGTCCCACATGACGTGTCGATTGTTTCTTTTAACAATTCATCTTATGCAAAAATTATTCATCCTTACTTAACCACTTTTGATATCAATATTCCTCAACTGGGTAAGGCGAGTTTAGCACGTCTATTAGATAAACTAGATGTGAGTAAAGATGAAAATGAAAAGGTTATTGTTCCTTTTACATTGAAAAAAAGAGAGAGTGTTAGAAACTTAAAAAAATA
>NZ_JBNPOS010000009.1:0-63169 GCF_050315295.1 Streptococcus sp. SGI.013 | reverse complement strand
CACTATATGTGAGAGTTTGGCTAGGAAAGTCCGTCTGGATATGTGACAGCAGGGAAGGGTTTAAAAGGACAAAGAAAAGTCGCAAAGCTACCAAATTTATTTTTGGCATTGCTTCGAAGGTAGAATAGTGAAAGAGTGTCCTAAAAATGAAGAGGAGAAAACCATAGTGGGAAATTCTGTCAAACGGATTGTAAGAAGAAGTAAGACAGAAAAAGAGTAGGAGATAACCATGAACGCACAAGAACTTTGGAACAAGTATAAGAAAATCAATCCTTCAATCGGAGATGACATTGACGCTTGGCAATTTGGAGTACAAGCTGATGAGTTAGCTCACTTAGTTAATCAAGGGAAAAAGACGGCGACTGCCTCAGCCTATGACTTGTACTTCCTTGAAGGAGAGCCACTGCCTCAAGTCGGGAGCTACGATGTTATTTTAGATAGTAAGGATCAGGCTGTCTGTATTATTGAGATTACGTCAGTTTCTCTAGTGCCTTTTGGTGACGTTTCACCAGAGCATGCTCGAAAATAGGGTGAGGGAGACTTGAGTTTGAGCAGTTGGCGAAAAAGCCATCGTCAGTTCTTCTCGCCTTATTTTAAAGAAAAGGGATTGGAGTTCTCAGAAACCAGCTTAATCGTTTGCGAAGAATTTCGTAAGGTTTATCCATTTGACACGACAAACGTATGAAGAAAATTTAGTGTTCAGAAATCGTACTGTTCAATATTGGTATCCGTTTTTGGTAGAAAAAATGTGATAGAATAACTTTGGAACAGGGACTTGTCCTTGTTAAAGTGTCAAAATTATGAAAATATTGAAAAAATGCGTGTAGCTAGAAAATAGTTACATGCATTTTCTTTATGCCTACGGCCTATCCACTTGAGGAAAAAACTTAACAAGGCCTAGTTAAAATGATATAATGAAGTGATATTAACAATTGTATGAGGAAAAATTATGAGCAATTATGCTATTATTCTAGCTGCGGGTAAGGGAACTCGCATGAAATCAGACTTACCAAAGGTACTTCATGAAGTAGCAGGCATTACAATGTTGGAACATGTCTTTCGTAGTGTCTCTGCCATTAATCCCGAAAAAAATGTAACGGTGATTGGGCATAAGGCTGAGTTGGTTAAGGAAGTTTTAGCTGACCAATCACAGTTTGCTCTTCAAACAGAGCAGTTAGGAACAGGTCATGCTGTTATGATGGCAGAATCTGAGTTAGCCAATCTAGAAGGTCAGACCTTGGTCATTGCGGGAGATACCCCGTTAATTACAGGTGAAAGTTTAAAAAATCTGATAGAATTTCATGTTAATCATAAAAATGTGGCAACGATTCTGACAGCAGAAGCTGATAATCCTTTTGGTTATGGTCGTATTGTCCGTAATCAACATGATGAAGTGACCAAAATTGTCGAGCAAAAAGATGCTTCCGATTTTGAACAACAGATTAAAGAAATTAATACAGGTACTTATGTCTTTGACAATAAGCGTTTGTTTGAAGCTTTGAAAAATATTACGACTGATAATGCTCAAGGAGAGTATTACTTGACAGATGTTATCAGCATTTTTAAAGAAGCAGGTGAAAAAGTTGGCGCTTATAAACTTCATGATTTCAACGAGAGTTTAGGTGTTAATGACCGTGTGGCTTTAGCGACTGCAGAAAACGTGATGCGTCAGCGAATTAATAAAGCTCATATGATAAATGGTGTCTCATTTGTCGATCCAGCAACAACTTACATTGATATTGATGTGGAGATTGCACCAGAAGTCGTTTTAGAAGCTAATGTCACCTTAAAAGGTAGGACTAAAGTGGGGCAGGCAACACGGTTAACGAGTGGGACTTACATTGTTGATTCTCTTATTGGAAAAAATACAGTGATTACTCATTCGATGATTGAAAATTCAACACTTTCAGATGATGTCACTGTCGGACCTTACGCCCATATCCGCCCTAATTCGACCTTGGAGCGTGGTGTACATATTGGGAACTTTGTTGAGGTTAAGGCATCTACAATTGGTGAGGATACCAAGGCTGGACATCTGACTTATATTGGAAATGCAGAGGTTGGTCGTGATGTTAACTTTGGTGCGGGGACTATTACAGTCAACTACAACGGACAAAATAAATTTAAAACTAAAATTGGGAATAATGCCTTTGTCGGTAGCCATTCAACTTTAATTGCACCACTTTCGATCGGTGAAAATGCTTTAACAGCTGCAGGGTCAACGATTATTGAAGATGTTCCCAAAGATAGTATTGCGATTGGACGTAGCCGTCAAATTAATAAATTAGGCTATGCCTTAAAACAACCCCATCATCCCAGTCAAAAATAGGAGGTAGGCATGCAATTTGAGGAAAAGACCCTTAAACGTCAAGACATTTTTGAAGGGAAAATTTTCAAGGTTGCAGTGGATCAAGTGGCCTTACCCAATGACAAAGGAACTGCGACCCGTGAATTGATTTTCCATAGAGGAGCGGTATCTATTTTGGCTGTGACACCTGAAAATAAAATTATCATTGTCAAGCAGTATCGTAAAGCTATTGAAAAAGTGAGCTATGAAATTCCTGCAGGCAAACTAGAAGTTGGAGAAAATGGCTCTGAAAAAGAAGCAGCTCTTCGAGAGTTAGAGGAAGAAACAGGCTATACAGGCGATTTAGAGTTAATCCATAGCTTTTATACAGCAATCGGATTTTGCAATGAAAAGATCCAACTCTATCTTGCAAAAGACTTGCAGAGAGTAGAAAATCCTCGTCCACAAGATGACGATGAAACGTTAGCAGTTTATGAATTTTCTTATGAAGAATGTCAAGACTTGGTTGCTTCAGGTCAGATAGAAGATGCTAAAACCATTATTGCCCTTCAATACTACGCTTTGCATTTTGGAGGTGAAAAATAATGGGAAAGCCTTTATTAACAGATGATATCATTGAGCAAGCCAAGAGAGAAAAGTGGCTAGAACAAGAAGAAGGGATTGAGGATAAAAGCCATTCTCATCAAGAGCCGATTTATAAAAGTCGTCGGATTGAAAACAAAAAAAGAAGCACCTTCCAGAGTAAACTCAATAAAATCCTCGTGATTTTAGTTTTTCTGATTATACTTTTGGTTTGGGCAATTTTTAAACTATAAACAGGGAGTTGATGCTTCTTTCAGCTCTCTTTTTTGAAAGGATAATACATGAAAATTGGAATCATTGCTGCTATGGAGCAGGAATTGCGTTTACTTGTGGATAAACTAGAAGATAAAAAAGAAGTGACGGTCATTGGAAATAGCTACTACACAGGTAGATTAGGACGTCATGAGGTCGTTCTAGTTCAAAGTGGTGTTGGTAAAGTCATGAGTGCCATGAGTGTGGCAATTCTTGTGGATAAGTTTGCTGTCGAAGGGATTATCAATACTGGCTCAGCAGGTGCTGTTGCAGCGGGAATTGCTATTGGTGATGTGGTTATTGCAGAGAAGCTAGCTTATCATGATGTGGATTTAACTGCTTTTGGGTATGCTTATGGCCAAATGTCAGCTCAACCCCTTTATTTTGAGTCAGATAAAGTCTTTGTCGATGTGTTTAAAAAAATTCTAAGACAGCATGATCAAGCTGCTCATTTAGGATTAATTGCAACAGGAGACAGCTTTATTGCTGGGCAAGACAAGATTGATAGGATTAAAGCAGCATTTCCAGAGGTTCTAGCTGTTGAAATGGAAGGAGCCGCTATTGCACAAGCCGCCCATGCAACAGGGCGTCCATTTATTGTTGTCCGTGCGATGAGTGATACTGCTGCGCATGATGCTAATATGACTTTCGATGAGTTTATTATTGAAGCTGGAAAACGCTCAGCTCAAATCTTGCTTAACTTTTTAGACATCTTATAAAATAATCCCCAGCTTGTGTTGAAAACTGTCACAAACTGGGGATTATTTTTATAGTGTATTTATTTAAGAGACTTATCCACAAATTTATTTAAAGCTATAGTCTTTAAGGATTTGAATAGAGTCGATGGTGATATCTTTTTTGGGTTTGTCGTTGCTGTTTGTTTCAACATGAGCAATCTTATCCACAATATCCATTCCATCAATAACTTGCCCAAAAACCGTATAGTTGCCATCTAAAGAAGGATAGCCTCCATTTTTATAAGCTTCAATAATTTTTTGGGGATATGAATCAGAGGAAGTTTGACTGGATTGGTTGTCAGAATTTTGAATGATAAAAAATTGACTGCCGTTACTTTGGCTATCACCTGTGTTTGCCATAGCAAGCGCTCCTCTAATGTGGTAAAGATAAGGTGAGATTTCATTTTTAAACCCATATCCAGCATCAATAGCACTATCTTTACCATTCCAAATGGATTCTCCCCCAGTGCCGTCTCCATTAGGATCTCCTGATTGGATCATAAAGTCTTTAATGACCCTGTGGAAAGTAAGGCCGTTATAATAACCTTCCTTGGCATGTGTTAAAAAGTTTTCCACAGCAAGTGGGGCATACTTTGGAAACAGTTTTATTGTGATATCTCCTTGGCTTGTTTTGAGTTTGACCTCAGCTTCATCTTCAGCCACTTTTGATTGCAATTGTGGCATATCAGCTTGATTGAGTTTTTCTAGCTCTTTTTTTGCTTCTTCTTTAGCTTGGCTAGATGCCACATAGCTGTCTCCTTTGATAGCTTGATCTAATTGCTTGCAACCACTTAAAAAAAGTAGCGACAAGGCAGATAAATACATGATTTTTTTCATAGTAGCTCCTTATCCATTGGTTCTTTCTATTTTATCATACCAAGAGGACTTCTCCAAAAAAATTAAAACATGGTATAATGATACTATGAGTACTAAGAAGAAAAGTTCCCGTAAAACGACTAAAAAAAAGATGACCAAGGAAGAGAAAATACGGCAAAAAGCACTGCAACGTTTTTTGTTAACTTTGGGATTATCATTAATCCTTTTTTTTGCTCTTTTTCAATTAGGTGTTTTTGGTGTTACAGTTTATAATATTATCCGATTTTTGGTTGGTAGTTTGGCTTACCCGTTTATGTTGTGGCTAGGGGTGTATCTTTATGGTTTTAAATTATTTAGAAAGCATGAGTCTTTATTATTGGCGAGTTTACTAACATTTTTAGGGTTGTTACTGATTTACCATGCTTATTTTTTTGCCTTAGAACAAAATAGAGATCAAGACATTTTTACAACAACAGCCTATGTCATCATGGATGATTTGGCTCACTTCACTGTCAAAAGTTTTGCAGGGGGTGGAATGTTAGGAGCCTTATTGTATAAACCGGTCTCCTTTCTTTTTTCTAATGTCGGAAGCTTTATTATTGGAGGTTTACTCTTACTTTTAGGTGTTTTTGCTCTTTTTCCTGTGGATATTTATGATGCTAATTTGTGGCTTGTGGAAAAATGGCAGAGCTATTTAGCACGGCGTGAGCTGAGAAAGCAAGAACGCTTTATTAAAAGAGAAGAAAAGGAAGCCAAAAGAGCAGAAAAAGCAGCTCAGCTTTTACAAGAAAAAGAAGAGTTAGAACAAGAGCAACGCTTGGCCAGGGTTGATATGGAAACAGGGGAGATCCTTGATGAACCTGTTAAAGAGGAGCCAGTTAGAGTTGAGCCAGAAATTGTCAGCTATGATTTAGAAGGTTTGGAAGATACCATGCCACCAGAGGACTTTGCCCAAGTTCCTCAATTAGAGCCAGTTGACGAGAGAGACGGTCATGATGTGGAGGTTGACTTCACTCCTAAGCAGCATCTTCTTTATCATTTACCTAGTATTGATTTATTTGCGCCAGATAAACCTAAAAATCAAAGTAAAGAGAAGAAGCTGGTACGTGAAAATATCAGGGTTTTGGAAGAAACTTTTAATAGCTTTGGGATTAAAGCGACAGTGGAGAGAGCTGAGATTGGTCCTTCTGTCACCAAGTATGAAGTGAAGCCTGCTGTCGGTGTTCGTGTCAATCGGATTTCCAATTTAGCAGATGATTTGGCCTTAGCTTTAGCAGCCAAAGATGTTCGTATAGAAGCACCAATTCCAGGGAAGTCTCTAGTAGGAATTGAAGTGCCTAACTCAGAAATTGCTACCGTTAGTTTCAGAGAACTTTGGGAGCAATCTAAGACTGATCCTAATAAGCTACTTGAGGTTCCGCTTGGTAAGGCTGTTAACGGAACTAGTCGTTCCTTTGACCTTGCTCGCATGCCACACTTATTGGTAGCGGGATCAACAGGATCTGGGAAATCTGTAGCTGTAAATGGCATTATTTCTAGTATCTTGATGAAGGCTAGACCTGATCAAGTTAAATTTATGATGATTGATCCTAAAATGGTTGAGTTATCAGTTTATAACGATATCCCCCATCTCTTAATTCCAGTTGTCACCAATCCTAGAAAAGCTAGTAAGGCACTTCAAAAAGTTGTTGATGAGATGGAAAATCGCTACGAACTATTTAGCCATTTTGGTGTTAGAAATATTGCAGGTTACAATGCTAAGGTTGAGGACTTTAATGCTCAATCTGAGACGAAACATATTCCCTTGCCCCTATTGGTGGTTATTGTGGATGAGTTGGCGGACTTGATGATGGTAGCCAGTAAAGAAGTTGAAGATGCCATTATCCGTTTGGGACAAAAGGCACGTGCAGCGGGGATTCACATGATTTTAGCAACTCAGCGTCCGTCAGTGGATGTCATTTCAGGCCTGATCAAAGCCAATGTTCCTTCACGAATTGCTTTTGCTGTCTCCAGTGGGACAGACAGTCGTACTATTTTAGATGAAAATGGGGCTGAAAAACTTTTAGGTCGAGGCGACATGCTTTTTAAACCGATTGATGAAAATCATCCTGTTCGATTGCAAGGTTCTTTTATCTCAGATGATGATGTGGAACGTATTGTTGGTTTTATTAAAAATCAAGCTGAAGCTGACTATGATGACAGTTTTGATCCTGGGGATGTCCCAGATACTGATACTGGTGGCGGTAGTTCAAGTGAGGGAGACCCCTTATTTGAAGAAGCTAAGAATTTGGTGCTTGAGACACAAAAAGCGAGTGCCTCCATGTTACAGCGTCGCCTATCTGTTGGTTTTAATCGTGCTACTAGATTAATGGAAGAACTTGAAGAGGCTGGAGTTATCGGTCCTGCTGAAGGAACTAAACCACGCAAAGTCTTAATGACAAAATAAAAAAGCTAAAATAGGAACTTGCCTATTTTAGCTTTTTTATTTTCGAATCATCCCATTAAAAATACAGCAAGCACTGTCATAATGTAAGCTGCTAATGTGACAAAAAAGCCAAATCTCCAAAAAAATTTAAAGAAGGCTCTGAACTGAAAGCGTTGTGTTGTGCGTACTTGATAGATGGTTAAGATAAGAGCAAGTAGAGACATCAAAATGGCATAAAAAGGTAAGTAATGATGGACAAAAAAATGTCCAGATACTAAGACCAACTCTAGAGCATATAAGGGAAGAGCTAGGTCAGCCGCATTGAGATCAAACCGCCTTAATTTAAAAATCGATACAAGAACATAAGTGAAGGCTAATGTCAAAAAAATAAAGACAATCGCAAGTAATTTATACATATCCATGGTTTTTATTTTATAGTAAAGACAAAAGAATGTAAATCATTTGTTAAAAAAACTTGCATTATTTATTGAACTGCGTTATACTATTTCAGTATGCTATTTGAGCATATCTGTGGGAGGTAAAAATATTTCAATTACCGAAAGAACCACAACAGGAGGATTTTATATCATGGCTAAAAAAGTCGAAAACATCGTAAAACTTCAAATTCCTGCTGGTAAAGCAACACCAGCTCCACCAGTTGGACCAGCACTTGGTCAAGCAGGAATCAACATCATGGGATTCACTAAAGAGTTTAACGCTCGTACAGCTGATCAAGCTGGTATGATCATCCCAGTTGTTATCTCAGTTTATGAAGATAAGTCATTTGACTTCATCACAAAAACACCACCAGCTGCTGTTCTTTTGAAAAAAGCTGCAGGTGTTGAAAAAGGTTCAGGTGAGCCAAACAAAACTAAAGTTGCAACAGTTACTCGTGCACAAGTACAAGAAATTGCTGAAACTAAAATGCCAGATTTGAACGCTGCGTCAGTTGAAGCTGCAATGCGTATGATCGAGGGTACTGCTCGTTCTATGGGATTCACTGTTACTGACTAATTTAACGTAACAACCCAAGACCCGCATGACCTCATCGTAATTTGATGGGTGACGTGGGAGATGAAAATCGATATAACCACATTACAAGGAGAATTTTAAAATGGCTAAAAAAAGCAAACAATTGCGTGCTGCTCTTGAAAAAATCGACAGCACAAAAGCTTACAGCGTAGAAGAAGCTGTAGCACTTTCAAAAGAATTAAACTTTGCAAAATTTGATGCAACAGTAGAAGTTGCCTACAACCTTAACATCGACGTTAAAAAAGCTGACCAACAAATCCGTGGTGCAATGGTATTGCCAAACGGTACTGGTAAAACTTCACGCGTTCTTGTTTTTGCTCGTGGTGCTAAAGCTGAAGAAGCTAAAGCAGCAGGTGCAGACTTCGTTGGTGAAGAAGATCTTGTTGAAAAAATCAACGGTGGATGGCTTGATTTTGACGTTGTTATTGCAACACCAGATATGATGGCTGTTGTTGGTCGTCTTGGACGTGTCCTTGGACCACGTAACTTGATGCCAAACCCTAAAACTGGTACAGTAACAATGGATGTTACTAAAGCAGTTGAAGAGTCTAAAGGTGGTAAAATTACTTACCGTGCTGACAAAGCAGGTAACGTACAAGCTATCATTGGTAAAGTATCATTTGAAGCAGACAAATTGGTTGAAAACTTCAAAGCCTTTAACGATACAATCCAAAAAGCTAAGCCAGCTACAGCTAAAGGAACTTATGTCACAAACCTTACAATTACAACTACTCAAGGTGTTGGAATTAAGGTTGACGTTAACTCACTTTAATGAAAAGAAAGAAGAGTCTAGGAGGCTCTTCTTTTTATATGGTTTGATCAGAAAAATAATTTTTCCAAAAGCGAAAGATTTTGGGTTTTCACCTACCTAAAAAGGTAATTTTATGATAAAATAGTACAGATAAAATAAGGAGTGAAAAAATGGTAGAACCAAAATATAAGCGTGTTTTAATTAAACTATCGGGTGAAGCTTTGGCAGGCTCTAAAGGAGTTGGCATTGACATCCCTACAGTTCAAGAAATTGCTGCAGAGATTAAAGATGTAAAAGATTCTGGCGTCCAAATTGCTCTTGTTATCGGAGGGGGCAACCTTTGGCGTGGTGAGCCAGCTGCAGCAGCTGGTATGGATCGTGTTCAAGCAGACTATACAGGAATGCTTGGAACAGTGATGAATGCTTTGGTCATGGCTGATGCTCTTCAACGTGAGGGGGTTGACACACGTGTTCAAACTGCTATTCCAATGAATCAAGTAGCAGAGCCTTATGTTCGTGGGCGTGCGCTTCGTCACTTGGAAAAAGATCGTATTGTCATCTTTGCTGCTGGTGTCGGTTCACCTTATTTTTCAACAGACACGACATCTGCTCTTCGTGCGGCAGAAATTGAGGCAGATGCTATCTTGATGGGGAAAAATGGTGTTGATGGAGTCTATAATGACGATCCACGTAAAAATGCAGATGCTTACAAATTTGATGAGTTAACGCATATGGAAGTGTTAAAACGTGGGCTTAAGATTATGGATTCTACGGCAAGTTCTTTGTCTATGGATAATGATATCGATTTGGTAGTCTTTAACTTAAACGAGCCAGGCAACATCAAACGTGTTGTTTTGGGTGAGCATATTGGAACTACCGTGACAAATAATATTTCAGAATAAGGAGTAAGAAATGGCAAACGCTATTATTGAAAAAGCTAAAGAAAGATTCGAGCAATCACATCATGCTCTTGCACGCGAATTTGGAAGCATTCGCGCTGGCCGTGCTAACGCAAGTCTTTTAGATCGTATTCAAGTTGAGTACTATGGTGCCATGACACCACTGAACCAGTTAGCTTCTATCACCATTCCAGAAGCACGTGTTCTCTTGATTACGCCATTTGACAAGTCTGTCTTAAAAGAAATCGAACGTGCGATCAATGAGTCAGATTTAGGGATTAACCCAGCAAATGACGGATCAGTTGTTCGTTTGGTTATTCCAGCTCTAACAGAAGAAACACGTCGTGATTTGGCAAAAGATGTGAAAAAAGTTGGGGAAAATGCTAAAGTTGCTATCCGTAATATCCGTCGCGATGCTATGGATGAAGCTAAAAAGCAAGAAAAAAATAAAGAAATCACAGAAGATGAGTTGAAAGCTCTTGAGAAAGAGATTCAAAAAGCTACAGATGAAGCTGTGAAGCATATTGATGGCATGACAGCTAACAAAGAAAAAGAATTGTTAGAAGTCTAAAATCACTTAAAAGTAGAAAATAAAACGAACAACGGGATCGTCCTAGTTAGCGTCAACCAGTTGCTCGTTTTTTTGGGTTTTAAACCAAGGAAAGAAAAAGATGAAAACATTATTAGCAACAGTCCTAACAGGGATGATTACAGATGAAAACAAAACTTATTATTTTGTTCAAAAAGACGGCTTAACCTTTGCGCTTTCTAAAGAAGAAGGGGAGCATCAACTTGGAGATATGGTTCAAGGGTTTGCCTACTCAGACATGAAACAAAAGTTACGTTTGACAACAAAAGAAGTGTCAGCCACTCAAACCACCTATGGTTGGGGACAAGTAACAGAGGTGCGTCGAGATTTAGGAGTCTTTGTAGATACAGGTCTTCCAGATAAACAGGTTGTCGTGTCTTTAGACCTTTTACCTGAGATGAAAGAGTTGTGGCCTAAAAAAGGCGACCAACTTTATGTGCGCTTAGAAGTGGATAAAAAAGAGCGTATCTGGGCTATTCCAGCAGAATCAGAAGTATTTCAAAAGCTAGCAGGAAAAGCCTATGACAATATGCAAAATCAAAATCTTCGTGCTATTGTTTATCGTTTGAAATTAAGTGGTACCTTTGTATATTTACCAGATAATAATATGCTAGGTTTTATTCACCCTAGTGAGCGTTTTTCTGAGCCAAGACTAGGAGAGGAAGTGACGGTACGTGTGATTGGATTTAGAGAAGTTGATCGTACTTTAAATCTTTCTTTGAAACCACGTTCCTTTGAGATGCTAGAAAATGATGCACAGATGATTTTAACCTACCTTGAGAGTAATGGTGGTTTTATGACTTTAAATGATAAGTCTAGCCCAGAAGACATTAAGGCTACTTTTGGTATTTCTAAAGGTCAATTTAAGAAAGCTTTAGGTGGGTTGATGAAAGCTAAAAAAATTAAGCAAGATCCTTTTGGAACAGAATTAGTCGATTAATGATGCTGGATCAATTTTTAAGGCAAGTTCCAGACGAGCGACGAGAAGTATTTTTAAAGTTACGTCAAGAAATCATCACCCATTTACCAAAAGGATTTGTGGATACTGTGGATAAGCGTTTCATTCATTATCAAGTGCCACTTGATCTTTATCCATAAGGTTATCATGTTGGAAAAGATACTCCGCCAAAACTAGATATGGGAAAATCTTGTGTGAGACTGAAAAATCCAAAACACATCCCTTTTTCACTAATAGGAGAGTTAGCCAGCCGATTGACAGTATCAGATTATATTGCCTTGTATGAAAAAAACCATCTAAAAAATCAGAATCAGCAGTCTTAAGGATATGTCAAACCTAGTTTAGCATTTTACCTATTTGATTTTTCTGACAAGAATGCGGAAATATGGTATAATGCTAAAAAATTTGAAGGAGTCTGGTCTATGGAAAGAGCGATTTTTGCAGGTGGTTGTTTTTGGTGTATGGTAAAACCTTTTGAAACATTGGAGGGAATTTTGTCTGTTCGGTCAGGCTACACAGGTGGACATGTGGAAAACCCCACTTATGAACAGGTCTGTACAAAGACTACAGGTCATACAGAAGCTGTGGAAATCATTTTTGACCCAGAAAAAATTTCGTATGCCGATTTGGTGGAAATCTATTGGGCGCAAACTGATCCAACGGATGCTTTTGGTCAGTTTGAAGATCGTGGAGATAATTATCGACCAGTTATTTTTTATACTTCAAAAGAGCAAAAGCGTATTGCAGAAGACTCAAAGTTAGCATTGGAAGTGTCTGGTCGATTTGATCGACCTCTTGTGACCAAGATAGAGCCTGCTTGTCCATTTTATGTGGCAGAGGATTACCATCAGGCCTTTTATCGTAAAAATCCAGAACGTTATGCTTTATCGAGCCAACGTCGTCGAGAATTTCTAGAGAGGAAGTGGCAATGAGAAAATCTTTTTATACTTGGCTAATGACGCAACGCAATCCCAAAAGTCATGCCCCTGTTGCCCTTTTAGCTGACCATGTTTTTTCAGAATATGACTTTCCAAAACAAAGTGATGATTTTGATGAAGTGAGTCGATTTTTAGAAGAGAAAGCCAGTTTTTCTTTTCCGATGAGTGATTTTGATCAGATTTGGGAAGAGTATTTAGCCCATTAAGCCCAGAGAAAATCTCCGATTTGAGAGATTTTTTTGTTATAATAGAGTAAGTGATTTAGACTAAAGGAGTTTGGCTTTGCAAAATTATTCTATCGATGTCATCTTGAAGCATCCTGATGACGTCTTAAGTTTATTTGGAACAAATGAACGTCATTTAAAATTGATTGAGGCTGAACTAGGAGTGACCATTCATGCCAGAGTGGAGCGTGTTCAGATTATCGGCTTAGAGGAACAAGATGTTGAGATGGCTAGACAGGTTATTGAAGCCTTGCTTGTTTTGGTTAGTCGTGGGATGTTGATTGGGACTGCAGATGCCGTGACGGCGATTTCAATGGCTAAAAACCATGAGATTGATAAGTTTGTTGCCCTTTATGAAGAGGAAATTATTAAAGATTCGTATGGCAAGCCGATTCGTGTTAAGACCTTGGGGCAAAAAGTTTATGTGGATAGTGTCAAAAACCATGATATTGTTTTTGGGATTGGCCCAGCAGGAACAGGCAAGACCTTTTTAGCGGTCACCTTGGCGGTTACAGCACTCAAACGTGGACAGGTCAAACGGATTATTTTAACACGTCCAGCCGTTGAAGCAGGAGAAAGTCTAGGTTTTCTACCAGGTGATCTAAAGGAAAAAGTTGATCCTTATCTTCGCCCCGTCTATGATGCCCTTTATCAGATTTTAGGAAAAGAGCAAACCAATCGTTTGATGGAGCGAGAAATTATCGAAATAGCTCCTCTAGCATATATGCGTGGTCGAACCTTGGAAGATGCTTTTGTTATTTTAGATGAAGCGCAAAATACCACTATTATGCAGATGAAGATGTTTTTGACGCGTCTTGGTTTTAATTCTAAGATGATTGTGAATGGGGATGTTAGTCAGATTGATTTACCAAGAAATGTAAAGTCTGGTTTAATTGATGCTAAAGAAAAGTTAAAAGGAATTACGCAAATTGATTTTGTTCACTTTTCAAGTAAGGACGTTGTTCGTCACCCTGTTGTAGCAGCGGTGATCAATGCCTATGAAACTTCTAGTGCAGATAGACCTGACAAGGCTAGTTTTGAAACGATTGGCCAGCTAGGAAACGATCAAAAATAATGAGCATCAGGTGGCAGTAAGCTAAGGGGCTCTAAATGAAATTAAAGATTTGTCAATTGTTAAGAAAAGAGGCGTTAGGCTAACAAGATAAAGGCTGGAGTGACTATTTCAGCCTTTTTATGCTATAATAGGGTAAATGAAACTGTGAAAGAAGATTAAGTAATGTATATTGAATTAATAGATGAAACAGGGCAGCTTTCTGAAGAGATGAAGCAACAGACCTTAGATATACTGAATTTTGCTGCAGAAAAAACTGGCAAAGAAGATAAAGAGATGGCAGTGACGTTTGTGACTAACGAGCGTAGCCATACCCTAAACCTAGAATATCGTGATACGGATCGCCCAACAGATGTGATCAGCCTAGAATATAAACCAGAAGTTCCCATCACATTTGATGAGGAGGATTTAGCGGATAACCCAGACTTACTTGAGATGATGTCAGAGTTTGATAGCTATATTGGTGAGTTATTTATTTCGATTGATAAGGCACGAGAACAGGCGAAAGAGTATGGTCATAGTTTTGAGCGAGAGATGGGCTTTTTAGCGGTTCATGGCTTTTTACATATCAATGGTTATGATCACTATACACCTGAAGAAGAAAAAGAGATGTTTGGTTTACAAGAAGAGATTTTAACTGCCTATGGACTTACGCGACAATAATCCACAAAAGAAGTGGAAAAATAGAAATTTATCAGATAGCCTAGAGTTTGCCATCACAGGGATTTTTACGGCCTTTAAAGAAGAACGTAATATGAAAAAGCATGCTATATCAGCTGTTTTGGCTGTGATAGCAGGCTTGATTTTTCGTGTGTCAGCTGTAGAGTGGCTATTTTTATTAAATAGTATTTTTTTAGTGATCACGTTTGAAATCATTAATTCAGCTATTGAAAATGTTGTGGATTTGGCATCAAATTACCATTTTTCTATGCTGGCAAAAAATGCTAAAGACATGGCAGCAGGTGCGGTACTGGTGGTTTCAGGCTATGCCTTTATCACGGGGCTTATTATTTTTGTGCCGAAAGTTTGGACGCTATTGTTTGGATAAAGAGAATGTTATAAAGACCTGAGATGTGGTCTTTTATCAGTATGTTCTTGTTTTTTAGAGAAAGGAAGAACCATCAAAGCGAATAAGTATTTGATGGACGTGGTATTTTAGATGGTATTTAAATCTGGTTTTGTGGCGATTTTAGGTCGTCCTAATGTTGGGAAATCTACATTTTTAAATTATGTGATGGGACAAAAAATTGCCATCATGAGTGACAAGGCGCAGACAACGCGTAATAAAATTATGGGAATCTATACCACTGCTGAGGAGCAGATTGTGTTTATTGATACTCCTGGCATCCACAAACCTAAGACTGCACTAGGTGATTTTATGGTGGAGTCTGCTTATAGTACATTGCGTGAAGTGGATACGGTTATTTTTATGGTGCCCGCTGATGAAGCACGAGGAAAAGGTGATGATATGATCATCCAGCGCTTAAAAGCAGCTAAGGTCCCTGTTATCCTAGTTATTAATAAGATTGATAAGGTCCATCCAGATCAATTATTAGAGCAGATTGATGATTTTAGAAGTCAAATGGATTTTAAAGAGATTGTTCCTATCTCTGCCACTCAGGGAAATAATGTCAATCGTTTGATGGAGATCTTATCTGACCATCTCGAAGAAGGTTTTCAGTATTTCCCAGAAGATATGATTACGGATCATCCAGAGCGTTTTTTAGTGTCTGAGATGATTCGAGAAAAAGTGCTCCATCTGACTCAGCAAGAAGTGCCCCACTCTGTAGCAGTCGTGGTAGATTCCATGAAGCGTGATGAAGAGACTGATAAGGTTCATATCCGTGCGACGATTATGGTTGAGCGTGATAGTCAAAAAGGCATTATCATCGGTAAAGGTGGCACTATGCTTAAAAAGATTGGCTCTATGGCACGTCGTGATATTGAAATCATGCTAGGTGATAAGGTCTTTCTTGAAACTTGGGTTAAGGTGAAGAAAAATTGGCGGGATAAAAAGTTAGACCTTGCTGATTTTGGTTATAACGAAAAGGAATATTAGAAAGAGAACGTGTTCTCTAAAAGGAACTTGATAGCTTGTTCATGTCATCCATGCTTGACGAGTCAGAATGAGTAAAATGAGGTGAAGTGACGTGCCAGAATTACCTGAGGTCGAAGTTGTAAAACAAGGTTTAAATCAACAGATTAGAGGTTGTCGCATTAAAGCGGTTCATCTGACTTATGCAGGTATTGTTAAGTCTGATGTGGAAACCTTTCAAACTACACTTGTGGGTTTAACGATTTTAGAGATGAAACGTCGTGGGAAATACCTGATTTTTGATTTTGGTGATGTGGCTATGGTTTCGCATCTTCGCATGGAAGGAAAGTATTTTCTGTTAAAAAACGGGGAGTCTGCTAACAAGCATTGTCATGTTTTTTTCAAGCTTGATAATGGACTGTGCTTGGTCTATCAAGATGTGCGAAAGTTTGGGACTATGGAAGTCATGGCAACAAATGAGTTGCCAAGCTATTTTCAAAAAAAGCATATTGGTCCAGAACCAACAGAAGAGGATTTTTTGTTAGGTCCATTTCAAAAAGCGCTAGCTTCTTCATCAAAGAAACTTAAACCCTATCTTTTAGAGCAAAGTTTAGTGGCAGGGCTGGGGAATATCTATGTAGATGAGGTCTTATTTGCCGCTAAACTTCATCCCGAACGCCTCAGTAAAACCTTGTCCCCTCTAGAGGTAAAAATCTTGCGGAAAGAGATTATCCGTATCTTACAGTTAGGGATAAAAAAAGGTGGCTCAACTATTCGGACTTATCAAAATGCTTTTGGTGATAATGGCACGATGCAAGACTACCATCAGGTTTATGATAAGCTCGGTCAACCTTGTCCTAGGTGTGCAAGCCCCATTGAAAAAATAAAAGTAGGAGGAAGAGGGAGTCATTTTTGTCCCTCTTGTCAGCAACGATGAAATCAACACTTATTGGACTTACAGGGGGGATTGCTTCTGGAAAATCAACGGTTACGACTATCTTACGAGAGAAAGGTTATCTCGTCATTGATGCGGACCAGTTGGTCCATGATCTCCAAAAACAAGGTGGGCACCTGTATCAAGCCCTTGTAGAAGCTTTTGGTGATGAGATTTTGTTGCCATCAGGGGAACTTGATCGTCAAAAGTTAGCACAGTTAATTTTTTCAAATCCTTCTCATCAAGAAAAGTCAGCTCGTCTTCAAGATCCTATCATTCGTCAAGCATTATGGGATGAAAAGGAAAGAGCTTTAAAAGAGCATTCCCTTGTTTTTATGGATATTCCCCTTTTGTTTGAAAAAGATTTTGGAGAGTGGTTTGATGTGATTTGGCTGGTCTATGTCGATCACGAAAGCCAAGTGAAACGCTTGATGAAGCGCAACGGTTTTTCAAAAGAAGAGGCTCTCAAACGCTTATCTTTTCAGATGCCTCTAGAAGATAAGAAAGTCTTGGCAGATGAGGTGATTGACAATAGAGGCAATCTTTTGCAATTAGAAAATCAAGTAAAAGCTCTGCTTTTGCAACTTTTAGAAAGGAAGAAGGATTAGACCTTGCGTGTTAAAATTAACCTCAAGTGTTCAGAATGTGGGAGTAAAAACTACCTCACCAGTAAAAATAAACAGAATCATCCTGAAAAAATTTCAGTGCCTAAATACTGTCCCAAAGAAAGAAAAGTAACCCTTCACCTTGAAAGTTAATCTAATTTATGATAGACTACTAAGGACGATAGTGGAGGGAAATAATATGTACGACTTATTACTGACATCACTTTTGGTTTTATCAGTGATTTTAATTATTGCAATCTTTATGCAACCTCAAAAAAATCCAAGTAGTAATGTCTTTGATAGCTCTGGCTCAGAAGCACTTTTTGAACGAACAAAAGCACGTGGTTTTGAAGCTGTGATGCAACGTTTTACAGCGATTTTGGTATTTTTGTGGTTGGTGATTGCTTTGGCACTTGCCGTATTATCAAGTAGATAAGAAGTGGGCTCTGACTATGTCTGGCTCATTTTTTTTCAGAATTGAAAGGAAAAAATGAAAGAAGATATTTTAAACTATTTAAAAGAAGAAGGGAAATCTAGCGTTGATGATCTTGCTAAAGCCTTAGATTTGGCGAGTTCAACAGGTTTTCGTGATCTGATTAAGACGATTTCATCTATGGAAAGTAAGGGGTTGATTTCCTTTGATGACAATGGCGATATTTCTCTGAAAGAGAAAAAGTCTAAAAAAGAAGAAGTGACTCTTCAAGGGATCTTTCGAGCAAATAAAGCAGGTTTTGGTTTTGTGTCCATTGATGATGCTGAGGAAGATCTCTTTGTAGGAAGAAATGATGTGGGGCATGCGATTGATGGAGATACTGTTGAAGTTGCCATCAAAAAAGTGGCCAATCGTTTAAAAGGCACAGCTGCAGAAGCCCGTGTGGTTAGAATTGTGGATCATGCTTTGAAAACGGTGGTAGGAAAATTTGTCTTAGATGACGAAAAGCCCAAGTATGCAGGTTACATCAAGAGTAAAAATCAAAAAATTACACAGAGAATCTATATTAGAAAAGAACCTGTTGTTTTAGACGGCACAGAGATTATTAAGGTTGATATTGAAAAATATCCCACTAAAAAGCATGATTATTTTGTTGGAGCCGTTCGGGATATCGTTGGTCACCAAGGTGATACAGGAATCGATGTGTTAGAAGTTCTAGAGTCTATGGATATTGTCTCAACTTTCCCTGATGCTGTTCTTGCTGAAGCTAATCAAGTACCAGATTATCCTCTTGAAAAAGATTATATGGGACGCGTTGATCTGAGAGATGAGGTAACCTTTACTATCGATGGAGCAGATGCTAAAGATTTAGATGATGCTGTCCATATCAAAAGCTTAGAAAATGGCAATATGGAGTTAGGTGTCCATATCGCAGATGTTTCTTATTATGTGAAGGAAAATTCAGCACTGGACCGTGAAGCTCTGGCGCGTGGGACCAGTGTCTATGTGACTGATCGTGTTGTTCCCATGCTTCCTGAGCGTCTGTCAAATGGTATTTGCTCGCTTAATCCCAATGTTGACCGCCTAACCCAGTCAGCTATTATGGAAATTGATCACCATGGGCGCGTGGTGGATTACCAGATTACTCAAACGGTGATTAAGACGACTTTTCGGATGACTTATAGTGACGTCAATAAAATCTTAGCTGGTGATGAGGCTTTGACGGCGCAATATGAAAAGATTGTACCGAGTCTTCATCTGATGGCAAAATTGCACCAAATTTTAGAGAAGATGCGTGAAAAACGTGGTGCTTTAAATTTTGATACTTCAGAAGCTAAGATTATTGTCGATGATAAGGGACGGCCAGTGGATATAAAGCTCAGACAACGTGGTATGGCAGAGCGGATGATTGAGTCCTTTATGCTAGCGGCAAATGAGTGTGTGGCAGAGCATTTTGCTAAGAAAAATCTTCCCTTTATTTATCGTATTCACGAGGAGCCAAAGGCTGAAAAGTTACAAAAATTTATCGATTATGCGAGTGTTTTTGGGATGAAAGTCCAAGGAACAGCCAATAAAGTTACACAAGGGGCACTTCAAGACTTTATGAAAGCCCTTGAAGGACAGCCAGGTAGTGATGTTCTTTCTATGATGTTGTTGCGTTCGATGCAACAAGCTAGATACTCTGAGCACAATCATGGGCATTATGGTCTCGCTGCCGAATTTTACACTCACTTCACTAGCCCTATTCGTCGTTATCCTGATTTATTAGTGCACCGTATGATTCGTGAGTACAACCAAGTGACAGCTGAGAAGATTGAGCATTTTCATCACCGTATTCCAGAGATTGCTAAGGAAACCTCAAGCTTAGAAAGACGTGCTATTGATGCAGAGCGCGTGGTTGAGGCTATGAAAAAAGCTGAATACATGGAAGAGTTTGTTGGACAAGAGTTTGAAGGTGTGGTTTCAAGTGTGGTGAAATTTGGTCTTTTTGTCGAGTTGCCAAACACGATTGAAGGGCTTATTCACATTACAAATCTCCCAGAATATTATCACTATAATGAGCGTATGATGTCACTAGAAGGTGAAAAGTCAGGAGTCGTCTTTAGAGCTGGTCAACAGATCAAGGTACAATTAACCAAAGCAGATAAGGAAACAGGAGACATTGACTTTATTTATCTTCCTAGTGATTATGATGTTGTTGAAAAATCAGTTCGTAAAGGAAGAGGAAAAGCAAGGAAGTCTGAAAAATCAAAACGAACACATGGTTCAAAGCAAAAAGGAAAATCTTTTTCTAAGGAAAAGAGCAAAAAACCTTTTTATAAAGAGGCCATGAAGAAAGGAGGAAAGCATGGTAAAGGGTCAAGGAAACGTCGTCGCTCAAAATAAAAAAGCAAGACATGACTATACGATTGTAGATACCTATGAAGCAGGAATTGTACTGACAGGAACTGAAATAAAAAGTGTTCGTGCAGCTCGTATAACTTTGAAAGATGGCTTTGCTCAGATTAAAAATGGAGAAGCTTGGTTAAATAATGTCCACATTACCCCTTATGAGCAAGGCAATATTTGGAATCAAGATCCAGATCGTACCAGAAAGCTATTGTTGAAAAAAAGAGAAATTGAAAAACTTTCTAATGAGTTAAAGGGAACCGGTATGACCTTAGTTCCTTTGAAAGTTTATCTGAAAGATGGCTTTGCCAAGGTTCTTTTAGGACTGGCTAAAGGGAAGCATGATTATGATAAACGTGAATCCATTAAGCGTCGTGAACTCGATCGTGATATCAAACGTCAGATTAAAAATTATAATAGTAGATAAACGCTATTTTCTGCTGATTTTATCAGTTATAAGATTAAATAAAACTTTGAATATTGTAAACTGAAAGACATTGCGATTTGTTTAGTCTGGGATGGCTCATTTTCATAGGATTATATAACTATGATTAGTAATATGATGTGGATATTTAAAGTCAATGTTCTATATTTCTTTACCAAAATATGCTATACTGAGAAAGTATATTAAATTTGGAGAGAAATAATGATAAAGAAGTTAGTTTTTACAAGTTTACTTGTTCTAGGACTGAGTTTTCAAGGACTTGCTCAGGCGGATGAGTTGATGGATATTACCCGTGCAGCTGGTTATGAGGTAAGTGAGGTTAATAGACCTAAATCTTCCATTATTATTGATGCTAACACAGGGGACATATTATGGCAAGATAATCCAGATGAGGTACGTGACCCTGCGAGTATGAGTAAGTTGATGACCTTGTACTTGACTTATGAAGCGATTGAACAAGGGAAATTATCAGAAGATACGGTTATCACTGCTACAGATGCCGATCAAGCGATTGCTGGTATTTATGCCATTTCTAATAATAAGATTGTGTCAGGGGTTGATTATACTGTCAGTGAGTTGATTACGATGACTGCTGTCCCTTCTTCAAATGTGACGACGGTGATGCTAGCAAATGCGATTTCTGATAATGATCCAGATAAGTTTTTGGATATGATGAATGCAAAATCTCAAGAGCTAGGGATGACTAATACTAAGTGGTTTAACGCTAGTGGTGCGGCAGCGGTTTCGTTTGAAGGGTATTACCTGCCAACGCGTTATGACAATAATGCAGCTAATGAGACGACAGCTAGAGATATGGCAATTTTGAGTGCTAATTTTGTTAAAAAGTATCCGCAATTTTTAGATTATACTGATGATCCTGTTGTGACCGTTAAAGCAGGAACACCTTATGAGGAGACCTTTGAAACTTACAATTACTCAGTAGAAGGTGCTCTGTATGGTGTAGAAGGTGTAGATGGCTTAAAGACTGGTTCAAGTCCAAGAGGTGCCTTTAACTATATCGCGACCGCAAAACGAGGTGAGCAACGTCTAGTTGAAGTGATCATGGGAGTGGGTGACTGGTCAGATCAAAATGGTGAATATTATCGTCATCCTTTTGGAAATGCTCTTTTAGAAAAAGCTTACGCCGATTACGAGTATAAAAAGATTTTTTCAAAAGGAGATCATGAGATTGATGGTAAAACTTATCATTTAGAAAAAGATTTTTATGCGACCGTGAAAAAAGGTGAAGAGCCTAAATTACAGGTGAAAGATGGCGTTTTATCCGTCGAAAATGGTCTTGAAAGTGTTAGTCCTAACTTGACAGATACCCTAAAAGTTGAAGAAGCGTCCACCAATATTATTGATTCAGCTGCTCAATTAGTGACAGGAAACTCTACTGCTGAGACAAAGGTAACCGATAAGCTCCTTAATAACAAATGGTTATTAGTCCTTATAGGAGGTATCTTCTTTATCTTGTTGGCAATTGTTTTAGAGGTTATCCGACGTTATAAAAAATCTCGAATGACTAAGTAAAGATCATCCCTTGGGATGGTCTTTTTCCTTATTATTAAGGAAAAAATCAAGGTGGTGGAGGAGAGAAAAATGGATTAAACTAGAGTTATCAGATTCAAGGAGGAAATGTCATGTCTAGATTACCAGATAATTTTTTATGGGGTGGTGCAGTAGCTGCTCATCAACTAGAAGGTGGTTGGCAAGAAGGTGGTAAAGGTCTAAGTGTAGCAGACGTGATGACAGCAGGCCGTCACGGGGTAGCTCGAGAGATTACAGCAGGTGTTGTGGAGGGGAAATATTATCCCAACCACGAGGCGATTGATTTTTATCATCGCTACAAAGAAGATATTGCTTTATTTGCAGAAATGGGCTTTAAATGCTTTAGGACTTCAATAGCTTGGACACGTATTTTTCCAAAAGGGGATGAACAAGAGCCGAATGAAGCAGGTCTTCAATTTTATGATGACTTGTTTGATGAGTGCTTAAAATATGGGATTGAACCTGTTGTAACCTTGTCACATTTTGAACTCCCTTATCATTTGGTGACGGAGTATGGTGGTTTTAGAAATCGTCAGGTGATTGATTTCTTTGTGCGTTTTGCTGAGGTTGTCTTTAAACGCTACAAGGACAAAGTGAAATATTGGATGACCTTTAATGAAATCAATAACCAAGCAAATTATCAAGAGGACTTTGCTCCTTTTACAAACTCTGGTATTGTTTATCAAGAAGGTGAAGATCGTGAAGCGATTATGTACCAGGCTGCCCATTATGAATTGGTGGCTTCGGCTCGTGCTGTTAAAATTGGTCATGACATCAATCCTGATTTTCAGATCGGCTGTATGATTGCCATGTGTCCAATTTATCCTGCGACTTGCCATCCTAAAGATATTTTAATGGCGCAAAAAGCGATGCAAAAACGTTATTACTTTACAGATGTACATGTTTTTGGGCGTTATCCAAAACATATTGTGAAGTACTTAGAGCGTAAAGGGATTTCCTTAGACTTTACTGAGCAAGATCAGAAAGATTTACTAGCAGGTTGTGTGGATTATATTGGTTTTTCTTATTACATGTCTTTTGCTATTGATGCGCATCGTGAAAATAATCCGTATTTTGACTATCTTGAAACAGAAGATTTGGTTAAAAACCCTTATGTTAAGGCATCTGATTGGGAATGGCAGATTGATCCAGAAGGTCTTCGTTACGCACTAAATTGGTTTACCGATGTTTACCGTTTGCCTCTCTTTATTGTGGAAAATGGTTTTGGTGCTATTGATCAAGTAGAAGAAGATGGTATGGTGCATGATGATTATCGCATTGAGTACTTAGGGGCTCATATCAAAGAGATGATTAAGGCTGTTGATGAAGATGGTGTTGATTTGATGGGTTATACGCCATGGGGTTGTATTGACTTAGTTTCGGCTGGTACAGGTGAGATGAGAAAACGGTATGGCTTTATCTATGTTGATAAAGATGATGAGGGACAAGGTAGCTACAAACGCTCACCAAAATTATCATTTAATTGGTATAAGCAAGTTATTGCAACCAATGGTGAGGAAGTCTAAAGATGAAAAACTTTGTAGGGAATCAATCTCCTTTCCTACAAGGTTTTTCTTATCTATTTTGGTTGATAAGGAGGATAAAAATGGTTGGATTAGTGGCAGCGTTATTAACAACTTTTGGATTTGTTCCACAGGTCATTAAAATTTTTCAGACAAAGGATACTTCGGCAATTTCTCTTGGGATGTATGCCATGACTGTATCTGGTATTGCTTTATGGTTTTGGCATGGTATCAATATTGGTGATATTCCTCTTATGTTGGCAAATGGGGTCAGTCTGTTGTTGACAGGAACCATACTCATCTGTAAATTGAGGTATAAATAACGTGAGTTGACAAAGAGGATAAAAGGGGCTATACTAAAAGAAAACGCTTTCTTTGAGATAAAAGTCGCTTTCACATCCTTTATTCAGAGATTAGAGTTAGCCTAAAGAAAGGAGCCTGTCAGATGGGAGAGTTAGTGTCTTATATTTTAGGAATTGGGATTTTTTTAGTCTTCGCGTGGTTTACTATTTGGTTATATAAAAGGCTGCTAGCGCCTGGTCGTTCGGGGAAAGGAGAGACAACTGTTTATGTTATTCAATTTTTAAATGGTATAGAGGTTCCTGATTTGACAAAGAGTGCTGATATGATGGCTATTCTTGACATTGAAGTGAACAATCAGACTTCTTATGTGGTGGAGAGTTTGGTTAATGATAAAAAGATTCGAGAACTGTTAGCTCAAGAATTTGGTATCCAATCACAAGATGTTTCTGTCTTTACCAAAAATTGGATGCAAGGCTAGAGATGAAAGGAGAACTTGGTGTGCTATCACCGAGTTCTTTTTATGTATAAGGTCATATTTATTTTTTCCTTATTACTAAGGAAAAGCTTACTATTGTCTTTGTAAGCGTTATTATCTATACTAGAACTATCAAAAAGATAACATTATTTCGGAGGATAAACTTATGACAAAAGCATTGATTATTTGTGCAGCAGGGATGTCATCATCTTTGATGGCTAAAAAAACAACTGAGTTTTTAAAATCTAAAGGTCATGATATTGAGGTAGATGCCATTAGTGCTACAGAAGGTGGTAAAGCAATTGCTGCAGCAGATTTTGATCTTTACCTTGTCAGTCCACAGACTAAGATGTTTTTCAAACAATTTCAAGAGGCGGGGCAGAAAGTTGATAAACCTGTTGTCCAAATTCCACCACAAGCTTATATTCCAATTCCTATGGGAATTGAAAAAATGGCTAATTTAATCACAGAAACTCTAGGCGTCTAGGTTAAATTGGTATAAAATAGTTCTTATTGCTATAAAAGGAGAAACGATGTTAAGTCAAAAAGAAAAAAGTATCGCCCAATACTTGTTTCAACATCGAAACCAGTTTGTGACGAGTAAAGAATTGGCAGAACAAGTGAACTGCTCCGACCGTACAGTAAGGACTTATTTAAAATCACTTTCAGAATCTTTTAAAACTCTCGAAGGGGTATCGCTATTTTCTAAACAGGGATATGGTTATCAACTTCAAGTATCTGATGAGGAAGAATTTTTTAACTTAGTCGGTGAAGATTTGGTTAAAGTTGGTCAGAAAAATACCGACATTACAGATCGTCATTACTATATCATCAATAAGTTGATCTTTGAACAAAAAGATATTTTGTTTGATGATTTAGCAGATCAACTCTTTGTGAGTCGTTCAACCTTATCATCAGATATGAAGAAGATTCGTAGGATCTTATCTGATTACCATCTTAACATTAATAGTCGTGCTAATAGAGGGATTTTTGTCGAAGGGGCAGAACACCATAAACGGCGCTTCATCATGGATTACTTTTTTAGTGGTCATTTTATGAAAAACTTTCAAAACTATATCAGTGAGGAAATCTTGAATTTACCCATTAGTTTTGAAGAATTGACCATCGTTGTTTTGGATGAATGCCGAAACGGGAAACTATCTTTATCTGATTTTGTCATTCAAAATTTGGTAGTCCATATTGCGCTTGCTCTAAAACGGGTCATGGACGGATTTCAAATGACTCCTATTTATTTAGATCAAGAGAAATTTGCTCATGAATTGGTGATTGCAAAGCACATAGTCCATCGTTTAGAACGCATGACAGGAATTATTTTTCCAAAAGAAGAGGCAGACTATATTGCCCTACACTTAATTTCAAAAGGGAAGTACAGTACCAAAGAACGTTATCTTGATATTGAACAGAGTTTGCGATCAGACTTAATGTTAGCACTTGAGAGGTGTGATGAACATTATGGTTTAGCTTTTAGTCGAGATTTTACCTTGATTGAGGGATTACTTACCCATATGGAAGTTTTGGTAGAGCGTTTAAAAAATAAGATTCAGCTAAAAAATCCTTTATTAGAAGAGGTGCGATCTCTTTATCAGGAGCCTTTTGAGTTGACGAAAGAATTGGTTAATCAGATTGTTTTCTTTAAGGATTACCACCTGTCAGATGATGAGTTAGCCTATATTGCACTACATTTGATGGCAGCTCTTGAGCGGTATAAAGAAGATAAAAAGGTGAATGTTTTAGTCATCTGTGCAACGGGATATGGTTCTGCACAGATGCTAAAGCATCGCCTACTCAATGAATTGAGTAGGCAGGTTCATGTGGTTGATGTTGTTGGTTATTATGATATCAATGATGACTTGTTGACTGGAGTTGATTTGATTGTCTCCTCAATTGATTTATCCACGTTGGTTTTTAGTGTTCCTGTTGTAACGGTGAGTGTTTTTCTAAAAAGTGAGGATGTTTTAGCCATAAAACAAGTTCTCTCTAGCTTATCAGGAAGTACTTCTAGACCAATCGTTAGTAAAACCAATCAATTGGCTAGTATTTTTGACCAATATTTTTCACCAAATTACTTTCAAGTATTTGAGAAAACAGATAAGGCAGGGGTCTTAAATGCTTTAGTGGACTGTTTTAATGAACAAGAGGAAGTGAGTTACAAGTATCATCTTTTGGATTTGATAATTCAAAGAGAAAAGATGAGTTCAGTTGTCTTTGATCAAGATATAGCCGTTCCTCATCCCTTAAAAGCTTTTGACAAGCAGCATAAGATTGGTGTTGCTGTTGTTAAAAATGGGCTAGACTGGGATGAGCAGTTTCATCACATTAAATTAGTTTTTCTGGTCTCACCTTCCGTACATGATAATGATGGTTTGTCAGACTTAACCCAACTTTTAGTTCGTCTCACTGAGCGGTCTGATATTAAGGAAAAAATGATTCACTCTCAGTCCTATGAGGAATTTAAACAGTTATTCTTATCCATTATATAGAAAGGTTGTTTTATGAATACAGAGGAATTGCAAGTTGTTGCTTTTGAAATTATTCTAAGTAGCGGTAACGCCAGAAGTCTTGTCCATGAAGCCTTTGGCTTTATGAGAGAAGGGCAGTATGAAGAAGCCAAGCAAAAGTTAGAAGATGCCAATACAGAGCTATTAGCAGCCCATCATGCACAGACGTCACTGCTACAAAATTACGCTAGTGGTGTGGAGATTAAAATAGAAATCATTATGGTGCACGCGCAAGATCACTTGATGACCACTATGACCTTGCGAGAGGTCGCTCTAGAGATGCTAGCTTTGCATCAAAAAATAGCTTAGGGGGATAAAACGATGAGTCAAAAAACTAAAACTATTGATGCACAAACCTTAAAACGTCAGCAAATTGAAAAAAATAATGCCTTCAATCGTTTTATGCTTTTTAGATACTCATTAGCCATTTTCTTCTTTGCTAATCTTTACTGGTTATTGATCTTGGCTTATAAAACGAGCTTCTTGATATTGGCTCCGACCTTATTATTATTCTTACAGATTTTGGCTTGTTCAGAGCAAGTCAGACTATATGGAAATAAGGTTGTTCGACTAAAACAAACGAAGCTGGCTTTACAAGCTCAAGGGATCATTAACCTTGTCTTGTTGGTATTACTATCTTTCAATTTTGGTAGGGCTGTCTTTCCTATTTTTTCAGACCAATGGCAAGCTCGTCTATTTTTGATAGGTCTTCAAATTTTAGGTCTTATATTGATTAGAATCAATCTTCACCGAATTACTGAGATTAATGAAGATAGAGATACTTATTACCACCGTTTTCAAAAGATGCAACAATTTTACTAAATATTTAGAAGGAGATTTCTAATATGGAAGAACAAAACGGATTATTTGGTTTCCTTGAAAAATACTTAATGGGACCAATGGGAAAAATTGCACAGTATAAAGTTGTTCGGGCTATCACAGCTGCAGGGATGGCAGCAGTACCATTTACGATTGTCGGATCAATGTTTCTCGTCTTTAGTATTTTACCTCTAGCCTTTTCATTCTGGCCTGTAGTGGGGGATATCTTTGATGCCTCATTTAATAAGTTCACCAGTCTTTATATGGTCGCTAATACAGCAACTATGGGATGTTTATCTCTTTACTTTAACTTGGTTATTGGCTATGAACTCACTAAGATTTATGCTGAGGAAGAAGGTTTGAACCTAACACCAATTAATGGTGCGCTCCTATCTCTTTTCGCCTTTATCATGACAGTGCCACAGATTGTGTTTAAAGATGGTGTGATGTCTGCCATTCATACATTGGATGCGGATGGAACCATTGTTGTAGATGGATGGCAAATGGGTGGTGGTGTTGCTCGTTTTGGAACAACAGGTATTTTTACAGCTATCCTCATGGCGATTGCAGCAGTTTTACTTTACCGCCTTTGTGTGAAGAATAACTGGGTTATTAAAATGCCTGATTCAGTACCAGAAGGTGTTTCTCGTGGTTTTACAGCTTTGATTCCAAGTTTTGTCGTGGCTTTCTTTATGATTGCGGTTAATGGTATCTTAGTTGCTTCGGGAACCGATATCTTTAAAGTGATTGCCATTCCATTTGGATTCGTTGCTAATTTAACAAACTCATGGATTGGTTTAGTCATTATTTATCTTTTGACACAAGCTCTTTGGATTGTTGGGATTCATGGTGCTAATATTATCTTTGCTTTTGTTAGTCCCATTGCACTGGCTAATATGGCAGCTAATGCAGACGGTGCTCGCTTTATCGTCGCAGGTGAATTTTCAAATATGTATGTCATTGCAGGTGGATCTGGTGCTACTTTGGGGCTATGTATTTGGCTTGCAACACGTGCCAAATCAGAGCAACTAAGTGCTATTGGTAAAGCTTCTATTGTACCAGGCATCTTTAATATCAATGAGCCGCTGATCTTTGGTCTTCCAATTATCTACAATCCTGCACTAGCTATTCCATTTATGCTTGCACCGATTGCATCTGCAACAGTTTACTACTTTGCTATGAAGCTCAATCTTGTAAACGCTGTTATTGCACAAGTGCCATGGCCAACCCCAGTTGGAATAGGTGCTTTTCTTGGAACAGCTGACTGGCGTGCGATTATCTTATCCTTGTTGTGTGCCTTAACAGCCTTTCTCATCTACTATCCATTTGTTCGTGCCTATGACAAAAAATTAGTAGCAGAAGAACAAGGGCTTGGTTAGACTAGGTGCCAGTATAAAATGAAAAAGCAACGAAGTGAAAATCGTTGCTTTTTTATTAGGTAATTAATATCGAAGGAGTGTTTTTGGGGTTTTAGTAAAGGTTTCAAAGCCAGTTTTGGTCACATAGCCACAATCTTCAATGCGGACACCTACTTTTCCTGGAATATAGATTCCTGGCTCTACTGAGAAACACATGCCTTCTTGGATAACAAGATCATTTCCCTCCATAATAGATGGGAATTCATGGACATCCATTCCGATGCCATGTCCAAGTCGATGGTTGAAATATTCTCCGTAACCAGCTTTCTCAATGACCTCGCGTGCAGCTTGATCGACTTGACTAGCTGTAACACCAGGTTTGATAAAGTCTTGGGCGGCTAGTTGGGCTTCTAAACAGAGGTGATAAATCTCTTCTTTAAAAGTATCAGGTTTACCAACAGCCACCGTTCGCGTCATATCAGACATATAGCCATTAGCTGAGATACCGAGGTCAAAAAGTAGAAGCGCATCATTTTCAATAGGATTGTCTGCTGGAATACCATGAGGATTAGCAGCATTAGTCCCTGTTAAGACCATGGTTTCAAAACTCATATCGTAACCTAAACGTTTCATTTCATATTCGATTTTGGCAACAATATCTGTTTCTGTTTGTTCAAGAGAAATAGCATCAAAACCAATAGAAACAGCTTTATCTGCGAGCTGACCAGCAAAGAGCATTTTGTCAATTTCATCTGAGGACTTCAATAAACGCATTTGATTGAGATAAGGTGTGAGGTTGACAAATTCAGATGAAAAGACATTTTCTAATCCTCTAAACTTAGTCAAGTTAAGGTGATCAAACTCAAGAGCAACTTGTTGGAAATCTGTTTTTGGCAGAACAGCCTTAATTTTTTCCCAAGCATTTTCAGAATCAACATAACCCACGACAGGAAAATTAACAGTTTGACGAGCACGCGCCACATCTAATTCTGGTAGAAAAAGTAGCGGCTCTTTTTGAGAGATGACAAAAAGATACATATGTCTTTCATGAGGATCACCATAGTAGCCTGTGAGATAGTTGATAGAAACAGGATCAGAGATCACCGCACAAGCAATCTGATTTGCTTCAAGTGAGTGGAGTAGTTGCGTAATTTTAGACATAACATTACCTTCCTTTTGTCTTCTATTTTTTCAAAAAAATACTGAAAAATCAAGTGTTTGATGATTTTTTCAAAGATTTTCATTTGTTTTGCTTGAAAGTGTTTTCAAAAGGTGGTATTATAATTATGAAAGCATGATTTTCAGAATAGAAAGGATGTCGCTTATGAACACTGATGAAACTATTACTATTTATGATGTTGCTCGTGAAGCGGGTGTTTCTATGGCAACTGTTAGCCGTGTTGTTAATGGAAACAAAAATGTAAAAGAAAATACACGAAAGAAGGTCCTTGAGGTTATTGAGCGCTTGGATTATCGTCCAAACGCTGTGGCAAGAGGTTTAGCAAGTAAAAAGACAACAACAGTTGGGGTAGTTATCCCTAATATTGCTAATAGTTATTTTTCAACTTTAGCGCGTGGGATTGATGATATTGCTGCCATGTACAAGTATAATATCGTTTTGGCTTCTAGTGATGAAGATGACGATAAAGAAGTCAATGTTGTAAATACCTTGTTTGCTAAACAGGTTGATGGTATTATTTTTATGGGTTATCATCTAACAGACAAAATTAGAGCAGAGTTTTCACGCTCTCGTACGCCTGTTGTTTTGGCTGGAACGGTTGATTTAGATCATCAATTGCCAAGTGTTAATATTGATTATGGGCAAGCGGTAAAAGATGTGATTGCTATTTTAGCTGAAAATCATCAGAAAATTGCCTTTGTTTCAGGTCCTTTAATTGACGATATTAATGGCAAGATTCGTTTAACAGGATATAAGGACGGTTTGAAAGCTAATCAATTAGATTTTAGTGAAGGGTTAGTTTTTGAAGCGAAGTACCGTTATGATGAAGGTTTTGAATTAGCAGAGCGTGTGGTAAATTCAGGTGCAACGGCAGCCTATGTCACTTCTGATGAATTAGCAGCGGGTCTTCAAAATGGTCTTTTTGCGATGGGTAAATCTGTCCCAGAAGATTTTGAAATCATTACAAGTAATGATTCCCCAATTACAAAATATACTCGTCCTAACCTCTCGACTATTAGCCAACCTGTTTATGATTTAGGGGCAATTAGTATGAGGATGTTGACTAAAATCATGAACAAAGAAGAATTAGACGAAAAAGAGATTATCTTAAATCACGGCATCACTAAACGCGGTTCAACAAAATAAAGAGTTCGCTTCATTTCCAACCTCAAGCTGTTATTTAGACAGTTTGAAGTGTTCGGTGATGGGAGGAAAATAGTCCAGTAACTATTTTAGCCCTGACCGATATGTTTGGAAGTGAGGGAGCTCTTTTTCATTTCCTTTATATTGTCTTTTTGTATTGGGATGAATTTTAGATAAAAATAAGATATAATAGCAATATGAAGATTTTACTGTATCTAGAGGCGGAACATTATTTAAGAAAGTCAGGAATTGGTCGTGCCATTAAACATCAAGAGCGCGCCCTATCTCTTAAAGAGATTCCTTATACCACCAATCCAGAAGAGGAATATGATATTGTTCACATCAATACCTATGGGTTTAAAAGTTGGCGTTTAATGGACAGAGCTAAAAAGTCTGGCAAAAAGGTTATCATGCATGGGCATTCCACGGAAGAAGATTTTAGAAATTCCTTTATTGGAAGTAACCTGTTAGCACCTTTATTTAGACGTTACCTTTGTCATTTTTATCATAAAGCAGATTTTATCATTACTCCGACACCCTATTCTAAAGAGTTAATTACTGGCTATGGTGTGAAAACTCCCATTGAAGCAGTATCTAATGGGATTGATTTGAGCCGTTATCAAAAAGATTCAGCTAAAGAGGAGGCTTTTCGTTCTTACTTTAATATCAAGCCGAACGAAAAAGTAGTGATTTGCGCAGCCCTTTATTTTAAAAGAAAAGGAATTGAAGATTTTGTCAAAGTGGCAGAACAAATGCCTCATGTTCGTTTTATTTGGTTTGGTGAAACGAATAAATGGGTGATTCCAGCTAAGATTAGACGAATTGTCACAAAGCATCATCCTTCTAACGTGACGTTTGCAGGTTATATCAAAGGAGATGTTTTTGAAGGGGCTATGAGTGGAGCGGATGCGTTCTTTTTCCCCTCCTATGAGGAGACAGAAGGTATCGTTGTCTTAGAGGCGTTAGCGAGTCATCAGCATACCGTTTTACGAGATATCCCTGTTTATGAGGGATGGTTAGATGAAACAGCGACAGTATTTGGTAAGGATGTTGAGGATTTTGTGGCAGCTTTATCAGCTATTTTGGCTGGAGAAGTAGATAAGAGAAAAGTGGGTTACCGAGTCGCAGAAAGTCGTAGTATTGAGCGAATTGCGGGTCAATTAGGTACGGTTTATCAAAAAGTCATGGAGTTATAAGATGAGGATAGGTCTTTTTACAGATACTTATTTTCCACAGGTATCAGGTGTGGCATCAAGTATTCGAACGTTAAAACAAGAGTTAGAAAAACTAGGACACGATGTTTATATTTTTACTACTACTGATAAGCATTTAAAACATGGTGAAGATGAAACCATTATCCGATTGCCTAGTGTTCCTTTTATTTCGTTTACAGATCGTCGAGTGGTTTATCGAGGCATTATGTCATCTTATCGGATTGCTAAAAAATATCAATTAGACATTATTCACACTCAGACAGAGTTTGGTATGGGCTTGTTAGGGAAAATGATAGGGAGAGCCTTGAGGATTCCTGTTATTCACACCTATCATACGCAATATGAAGACTATGTTCACTATTTTGCTAAGGGTAAGGTGATCACACCAAGTATGGTTAAGTATATTGTGCGAGGTTACCTTAACGATTTAGATGGTGTGATTTGTCCCAGTCGTATTGTCTTAAATGTTCTTGATGGCTATGCGGTTAAAATTCCTAAGAAGATTATTCCAACAGGAATAGAATTGGAGAAATATTTACGTCCAGATATTACGGAAGAATCCTGTTTACAATTACGAGATGAGTTGGAGATTTCAGATGATGAGACGATGTTACTTAGTCTTTCACGTATCTCCTATGAAAAAAATATTCAGGCTATTTTAACCGCTCTTCCAGAAGTCCTAACACAAAATGAAAACATCAAACTTGTCATTGTAGGCGATGGCCCTTATCTGTCAGAGTTGAAAGATTTAACTGCTCAATTGGAGATAACCGAGCATGTTATCTTTACGGGGATGATTAATCCAGATGAGACTGCTCGATATTATAAAGCGGCTGATTTCTTTATCAGTGCTTCAACTAGTGAGACTCAGGGGTTGACTTATACAGAAAGTTTAGCGAGTGGTACTCCGATTATTGCGCATAGTAATCCCTATCTAGCTGATTTAATTGACGATGCTATGTTTGGTTTGCTGTATCATCATCAGTCAGACTTGTCTGATGCCATATTAGATGCTTTGATTACGACACCGAAAAAGTCTGAGCTTAAGTGGCAAGAGAAGTTGTACGCGATTTCTGCTGAAAATTTTGGAAAATCTGTTTACGCCTTTTACCAGGATTGTATTATTTCTAAAAAGATGAGAGAACGTGATAAACTAACGTTTACAGTGGCAGGAAGTTTGGAAGACCGATCCTTGAAATTAGCCAAGCAAACAGTTACCTTGCCTAAGAGAGCGATGAAACAGACCGCTAAAACATCTGTCAAAGTGGTCAAAGCACCCGTTAGGCTAGTCAAATCTATTCAAGATTTTCTAGATTAGGGATTTGTCATCTGATATAGAATTGATATGATAAAAAGCTTGAAAAATGTTCTTTGTATGCTATAATAACACTTAGAGACTTATCAATTCTAGGAAATCTTTGAGAGAGTGTGCGGTTGGTGCAAGCACATAGAGGATAGGATTGACACTACTCGGTATGATTTTATGCAAACATAAAAGGGTGGCTCCCTTATCGCTGTTCGAGGTAGTCAGGCTTTTTTGCGTGACTGCGAATGAAGGTGGAACCACGTTACGACGTCCTTTTGCGAGGACGTCGTATTTTTTGTGAAAGGAGGCGAAGTTGATTAAGATTATTCCGTTTAATCCATCTTATGAGAATGAGGTGATTGAGTTAATATTAACAATTCAACAAGATGAATTTCGTTTACCCATTAATCTTAAAGATCAGCCTGATTTATTGGATATTGATTCATACTATCCTAAAACGTTTTGGTTAGCATTTTCCGATAGAAAACTTGTAGGTTTTGTTGGATTAGTTAGGTTAAACCATCAAAATGTTGCGTTGAAAAAGATGTTTGTTCATCCTAAGTATAGACAATATGGGGTCGGGAAACAATTAGTCAGACAGTTTTTTGATTATTGTAGAAAACATGCTGTAAATGAAGTTTATCTTGGGACGACAGATACATTTCAAGCTGCACAGTTTTTTTATAAAAAATTAGGTTTTTGTGAGATTACGAAGGATGATTTGCCTGCTGATTTTCCAAAACTTGATGTTGACAATCGGTTCTATCGCTATCAACTTCACCCTTCAAGAAATTAATACTTTAAGGAGATACAGATGCCTGCTATTCCTAAAGAAACGCTGGAGCGCTGCCTAGCCATTCGCAAGGCTTACAGAGAGTTGGAAGTTAAGCATCACGACAAAGAGTGGTCTATTGAAGAGGACCTCTTGGCTCTGACCAATGATATTGGCAATATGAACCGCCTGATTATGACCAAGCAGGGTCGTTACTATGATGAAACGCCTTATACCTTGGAGCATAAACTGGCTGAAAATATCTGGTGGTTGATTGAACTGGCTGACCGCCTAGATATTGATATTCAAAAAGAAATGGAAACCTTTTTAACTCAAACAGAAGAGTTATTAGGGATTAAAAAATAAATAAAAAGGAGATAAATATGCTTAAAATTACTTTCCCAGATGGTGCTGTTCGTGAGTACCAAGCTGGCGTGACAACTTTTGAAATTGCTGAGAGCATCAGCAAGTCTTTGGCGAAAAAGGCGCTTGCTGGTAAGTTCAATGGTAAATTGATTGACACCACTCGTGCTATTGAAGAGGATGGCACGCTTGAAATCGTAACGCCTGATCATGAGGATGCCTTGGATATTTTGCGTCACTCAGCGGCTCACTTATTTGCTCAAGCGGCTCGCCGTCATTTTCCAAATATTAAGCTAGGGGTTGGTCCAGCTATTCAGGATGGTTTTTATTACGATACGGATAACAGCGAAGGGCAAATCTCAAATGAAGATTTGGCAAAAATTGAAGATGAAATGCGTCAAATTGTTAAGGAAAATTTCCCATCAGAACGCCGTGAAGTTTCAAAAGACGAGGCGCGTGAGATTTTTAAAAATGATCCCTACAAGCTTGAGTTGATTGAGGAACATTCTGATGATGAAGGTGGTTTGACCATCTATACCCAGGGTGAATATGTTGATCTCTGCCGTGGGCCACACGTTCCGTCAACAGGTCGTATTCAAGTTTTCCAACTCCTAAATGTTGCGGGTGCTTACTGGCGTGGTAAGAGTGAAAATCCAATGATGCAACGTGTTTATGGGACAGCTTGGTTTGACAAAAAAGACCTTAAAAAATACATTCAAATGCGTGAAGAAGCTAAAGAGCGTGACCACCGTAAACTTGGTAAGGAATTGGATCTCTTTATGATTAGCCAAGAAGTTGGTCAAGGTTTGCCATTCTGGTTGCCAAATGGAGCAACTATCCGTCGTACCTTGGAGCGCTACATCACAGATAAAGAATTAGCCTCAGGTTACCAGCACGTTTACACACCACCATTGGCTTCTGTTGAGCTCTACAAGACTTCAGGTCACTGGGAGCATTATTCAGAAGACATGTTCCCAACCATGGACATGGGTGATGGTGAGGAGTTTGTGCTACGTCCGATGAACTGCCCGCACCACATCCAAGTCTATAAAAACCATGTGCGTTCTTACCGTGAATTGCCTGTGCGTATTGCGGAGCTGGGTATGATGCACCGCTATGAAAAATCTGGATCTCTTACTGGTTTGCAGCGAGTGCGTGAGATGACACTTAACGATGGTCATATTTTTGTCACACCTGAGCAAATCCAAGAAGAGTTCAAAAAAGCTCTCCAGTTGATTATCGATGTGTACGCAGATTTCAACCTCAACGACTATCGTTTCCGCCTCTCTTATCGTGACCCAGAGGATAAAGAAAAGTACTATGACAATGATGAGATGTGGGAAAATGCCCAACGTATGTTGAAGGGTGCCATGGATGAAATGGGCGTGGACTACTTCGAAGCAGAAGGTGAAGCGGCTTTCTATGGTCCGAAATTGGATATCCAAGTGAAAACTGCCCTTGGTAATGAAGAAACCCTATCAACTATTCAGTTGGACTTCCTCTTGCCAGAACGTTTTGGTTTGACCTATATTGGTGCTGATGGTGAAGAGCACCGCCCAGTTATGATTCACCGTGGTGTTATCTCGACTATGGAACGCTTCACTGCCATCTTGATTGAAACCTATAAGGGTGCTTTCCCAACTTGGTTGGCGCCAACCCAAGTAACACTTATTCCAGTGTCAAATGAAGCTCACACGGATTATGCTTGGGAGGTTGCCAAACGTTTGCGTGATCATGGTGTCCGTGCAGAAGTGGATGAGCGTAATGAGAAAATGCAATTCAAGATTCGTGCCTCACAGACCAGCAAAATTCCATACCAGCTCATTGTTGGTGATAAGGAAATGGAAGATAATGCAGTCAACGTCCGTCGTTATGGTAGCAAACAGACACATACTGAATCAGTTGACGAGTTTGTGAACACGATTTTAGCGGATATTGCCCGTAAATCTCGTGTGACTTCTGAGGACGATTAACCACAGAAAAAAAGCTAATAAAATCATATTTAGATTGAAGAAGTAGTCCTTTATGGAATACTTTTCTTCAATCTATTTTTATTACGGTTTATCCCTAGTAACCAAAAATGTTTAGCAGGCTTGAAATGGTGAGAGCTAATGAAGGATTTTTTACTTTTTTTGTGAAAAGCTTTATAATGAAAATAAGTGATTCGGGAGGGAAGTTTTGAGAAATTTACTGAAACAAAAACAGATTCTTAAGTGTTTGTTAGACTATGGTTGGCCACCAAACTTGGTTTCTACTTTTTTTGATCATTATCGGCATCACGAATATTTTGAGGAGGTGATGTTGGTTGGCTCTCCTTCCTTTAATGCTCTTTGGGATCTAGCGCAACCTCGATCTTCAAAAGAAGCCAAGAATTTACTTCAAATTTTGCTTAAACAGCTAGATTTTCCAGAAGAATTATCAGGAAAAGATGAGGAAGTGAGACAATTATTGAGAGGTTTTTCATCCGATTTATCACCTCATGATAGGTTTTGGAAAAGCTTGGCACAATGTGTTCAGTTAGCCTTTCCTAAGGAGAGTTTAAGTCAACAGGGGCTTTTAGAAAAAAAGATACATCAATGTCGTTATCTGATTTCTCTTCAACAATCTCAGTGGGTTAGAGACCACTATGGTAAAGAAACTCAAACCGATCGTGAAGCCCTCTTGTCTTATCTAAAGAGTGTAAAAATAAAGTCTCCATATTTGAGAAGACGGCAACCTTATACGTTTAAAGAGTCTTCTCGACTACACAATAAATTAGCCATAAAAAATGGTCAGCTTTATTATCCAGATGGAAAATCTCAGATAAACCTTAAAATCTTGCTTGATTTTCATACGGAGTTTATTCTATCTCAGGATGGGGATTTTCTTGATGTTATGACTCCACAAAAACAGACAGAAAATGGTGTGATTAATGGAGCTAGTTTTAATTATGCCTATCGAAATGATGCTTTACATCGAGCATTGGATGTCCATCCTATTGAGCATCATGATCCCTTGTTTCGAAAAAAAACTTGTCACGGTTTTCGCTCTCCCAAACTAGTCTTTTCTATTGGTCAAAAAGATTGGGAGAGAAGTTATTTTAATCGCAAAGGTCTCTACGCCCAATCGGGCAAATCCCTTGAAAAATGTGTCAGAGAAAAAGGAAAACAAATGAAAAAGCTACTCAATCAGATTTGATTGGGTAGCTTTTGCGCTAGTTTATCCAGTTATCTTCAATTTGATCCATAATCTTCTCTTGAGAAACGACACCAAATCCTAGCATCCAAGTGGAATAGTCCGCATAGATAACTTTTTTATTTTTGACGGCAGTCAGGTCTTGCCAGATAGCTGATTCTTTGACTTTGTCTTCTAGTAAGTCTTTACTATCAGCTTGGACAATCATCAAATCAGGGTTCAGCTCTTTTATTATGGCTTCGAGCCAGTTTTTCTCGTAGAGAAAAACAAGAAAACCACCAGCATAGCTGGTGGCTGACAAGGCTTTGAGCTTCCATTTCTTTTTCCTGTTATAATCTAATTGTTCAGGTTAGATAAAGGAGGAAAAAGAAATGGCTAAAACCAGTTACAGTTTATCACATACCAAATGGATGTGCAAATATCACATAGTTTTCACACCTAAGTACCGGAGAAAATCCATTTACTACAAAATTAGACAGGACTTAATTGATATTTTCCGTCATCTATGTCAATACAAAGGCGTGGAAATCATTGAGGGACACATGATGCCAGACCATGTTCATATGCTTGTCTTGATACCTCCGAAACTTTCGATTTCCGATTTTATGGGATATTTGAAAAGCAAAAGTGCTCTAATGATATTTGATAAACACGCTAATTTAAAATATAAGTATGGAAATCGAAAGTTTTGGGGCAGAGGCTACTATGTTAGTACCGTTGGGCTGAACGAAAAGACAGTTGCGAAATACATTCGCGATCAGGAGAAAAATGACATTGCACTTGATTCTTGAGTGTCAAAGAGTATGAAGATCCATTTTCAGATGGCAGTTTTAGAACAAGATAAAAGCCCGTTGTTACAGGCATTAGTCAAGTAATTATAGCACTAACCTGAACGAAGTTCAGCGAACGTCTTTAGATGTCGCTGGAGAGAAACGGCTTATAGCCGGTGTACAAGCCACCCGTTTTCACGGGTGGTTATGACTAAGTGATTTATTAGCTCACTATGCTTTTTCTACTGTTTTACCAACTAATATTTTTCTTGGATTTTTTGGTGCTCTAGGATTTATCATTATTTTATTGAAAAGAAGGAGTGAATAATGGGGATTTCAGTCTCAAACCTCAATTTTTTCTACGACAAAAAACAAATTTTACAGGATATTTCTCTTGAAATAGAAGAGGGGCAACTCATTGCTTTGATTGGACCAAATGGATCAGGGAAATCAACTTTATTAAAGAGTATGCTACATTTAGAAAAACCAACATCTGGTTTCACCTGCATTGACGGTGCTAAGATTGATCGGTTGAGCCACCAGGAGAGGGCGAAAGTTGTCGCTTTTTTATCGCAATTTCCTAACCTTCAAGACCATATGACAGTCGAAGATTTAGTAGGTCTAGGCCGACAGCATAATAAACGTCTGTTTTCCTCATTGAGTGGTGAGGATTTAGAATTATGTCGAAAAGCTATTGACTGGGTTGATATGACATCTTATCAAAAGTCATCTGTTTTATCTTTAAGTGGTGGACAAAAGCAGCGTGCTTTTTTAGCAATGGTTTTGGCACAGGATACGAAGTATATCTTTCTTGATGAGCCAACATCCTATCTAGACATTCATCATCAAATTGAGTTCATAGAGTTATTGAAAAGATTGCAAAAAGAATATCATAAAACCATTGTGCTAGTCTTACATGATCTTTCTCTTGTTTCTAAATATGCTGACTACATTATTACTTTAAAAGAGGGACAGATTTATTCTGCAGGCAAGGTCAAGCAAGTCTTCACAGAAGAGATGTTATGGGACGTTTTTCGAGTTTGTGCAACCATTTGTCCTATAAAAGATAGTAGCCAGATGATGAGTTATGATTTTAGAAGGAGATCAGAATAAGAAAAAATATCGCATAAAAAATAAGCTAGGTCACTATGTGACCTAGCTTATTTTTTATACAGCACTTTTTTCCCAGCGTTTTGCCAGTCGGCGTGAAAGGCTTGAGATAATAAAGTTAATCACAAAGTAAGTTAAAGCGACCAAACCATAAAGTGTAAAGACTTGTTCTGGTTCAAAGTAACGCCCCATCAAAATTTGGCTCTTACCAAATAGCTCTTGCAAAGCAATAACAGAATAAAGGAAGGACGTATCCTTTATAACGGTTACAAACTGTGAAATAATAGCTGGTAACATTTTGCGGATGGCTTGTGGGAAGATAATGATGGTGAAGATTTGAAAAGTAGTAAAACCTTGAGATAGCCCTGCCTCTGTTTGTCCGTGATCAACAGCGTTTAATCCCCCACGGATAATCTCAGCTAAAGCAGCAGAGGTGAAAACGGTAAAGGAGATAATCCCAGCTGGAACCGATTTGACTTGGAAAACCAAGAAGATAATAAAAATCCATAAGAGGTTAGGGACATTGCGGACAAACTCAATGTAGATACTAGCTAGGATACGTAAGATGGGATTTTTCCCATTACGCATAACAGCTAGAATTGTTCCAAATATTGTTGACAAAACGATAGCAACAAATGAGATATAAAGTGTTAGCCCTAGGCCTTGTAATAGGAAGCTTAGGTTCGATGCTTTAAAAATATCTGACATAGTAACTCCTTCCTATTTTATAAGCTATAGGCTTTTTTATTAGCTTCTTCTTTACGACGTGCCCACGTAGCAAGTGGGAAGCACATAATGAAGTAAAGAATAGCAGCGCCTGCAAATGCTGGAACGTAGTTTGTGGTATCAAAGGACCATGTTTTAGCGACAAACATAATATCAGCACCAGAAATAATAGCGACCGTTGCGGTATTTTTAATCAAATTAACCACTTGATTGGTCAGTGGTGGGAGAATTGTTCGAACAGCTTGAGGGATAATAATGAGGCGCATGGTATCTGCATAGGTGAAGCCCTGTGATAAAGCAGCTTCTGTTTGTCCCTTGGGAACAGCCTCAATTCCTGAACGGAAGACCTCAGCGATATAAGCACCATGGTAAAGTCCGACACAAATAACACCTGTAAAGAAAGCTGAAATCATAATAGCACCATCTGATAAAATGGCTAAACCATAATAAACAAAGACAAATTGTACCAAAAGTGGTGTATTTTGGAAAAATTCAACATAGATGCGTGATAAAATCTGTAAGAATTTATTTTTACTTGAAGACATAGCAGCAAACACGATACCAAGTACCATGGAAAGTGCTAGTGCCCCAATAGATAACCCTAAGGTATAAAGGAATCCTTTTGCGAATTCTCCAAAGTTTTGAAAAAATTCAACCCAACGAGACAGTGCAAAAGGTCCTGCAACAGTTAAAAAAGTCATATTACCTCCTATTTTTATTCCGTTGGCTCAGCGGATTTTAGTCCATATTTAGCTTGGATTTTTTCTAGACTACCATCATCTGACCATTTCTCAATGAGGGTGTTGATGTATTGAATAACCTCTGTGTTGGATTTTTTGGTTGCAATACCATATTCTTGTGTGTTGAAACCTTCATCTAAGATTTTAGTTTTGCTGCTGACATAACCTGACAAGATGGATTTGTCCACCGAAAAGGCTTGAATACGGTTGGCATAAAGTGAAATAGCTAACTCAGGATAAGATCCCAATTCAGCAAATTTAAAGGAAATCCCTTGTTCTTCAGCATAAAGCTTGAGGTTGGCTTTTGTGGTTGATCCTTGTGCGACACCGATAGTTTTACCATCTAGGTCTTTACTTGATGAAATTCCTGAATCCTTATTAACGAGGAAACCAATTTGGTCATAGTAATAAGGGGCTGAGAAATTGTAAGATTCTTGACGCTCAGGTGTGATCGTGAAAGTTGCAATGATAATATCTACCTGTCCGTTATCCATCAAGGGTTCACGAGTCTGAGCAGTTACAGGGGTGAATTGGATTTTTACACCAATAGCTTTAGCAATTTTTCGTGCAATATCAACTTCCATTCCTTCATACTGATTAGTCTCAGAGTTAAGGTAGCCAAAGTTTGGAACATCTTGTTTAACCCCTACACGTAGCACACCAGATTCTTTAATTTTTTGAACTTGACTTGGCAAGGTGTCTGCACTTACTGTTGAAAAAGAAAGGGTGAAGACTATAAAAGCTACTGCAATCGCAAGGAGGTTAAGGAAAAAAGAGTTTTTCTTCATCGTTGTCCTCCTAATCTTCTTTCACTTTATCACTAGTGTGGTTAATAATTTTGCTTAGGAATTGTTGAGCACGAGGCTCTTTTGGATGGTTGAAGAAACCTTCAATATCAGTAGTATCTTCTAAGATCTCCCCGTCTGCCATAAAGATAATGCGATCAGCGACCTCACGGGCAAATCCCATTTCATGTGTCACAACAACCATGTTCATTCCACCTTTTGCCAGTTTTTGCATGACAGTGAGGACATCTCCGATAGTCTCTGGGTCAAGGGCTGAGGTTGGTTCATCGAAAAGAAGAAGCTCAGGCTTCATCGCAAGCCCACGTGCGATAGCGACACGTTGTTTTTGTCCACCAGATAACATGCCTGGGTAAGAATCTTTACGATCCCACATATTAACGTAGGTAAGGTACTTTTCAGCAATAGCAATGGCTTCCTTAGGATCCATACCCAGTACTTTGATAGGAGCTAGGGTTACATTTTCCAAAACGGTCTTATGTGGATAAAGATTGAAATGTTGAAAAACCATTCCGACTTCTTTACGAAGGGCAACTAGTTCCTTAGCTGAAGCATTAGCTAGCTCATGCCCATTTACTTTTAAGCTTCCTGTTTCAATAGATTCTAAGGCATTCATGGTGCGAATGAGAGTCGATTTTCCTGATCCGGAAGGACCTAGTAAAACAACCACTTGTCCTTTTTCAATCTCAAGATTGATGTTTCTGAGTGCATGGTAGTCACCATAGTATTTTTCGACATTTTTATATTCAATAAGTGCCATTTTATCCTCCTTGGTGATTGAGTCTATAGGACTGAATCAATAATTCTTTGTTAGCTTTTCTAACATGTACTTAATAGCTTATCACAAACTTAAAAAAATGTCAAATTTGTCAGAAAATTCTGCACTTGTAAACGTTTGAGGTGTCTGAAAAAAGCTAGAATTTCCAACTTTTACCAAAATTTGATATAATTTTATAAAAAGAATAGGTGAGAAAAAATATGAAAAAAATATTGGTCGTTGATGACGAAAAACCAATTTCGGATATTATTAAATTCAACCTCTCTAAGGAGGGTTATGATGTTCTTACAGCCTTTGATGGAAAAGAAGCTTTAGAGCAGTTTGAGGTGGAAAAACCTGATTTGATTATTCTAGATTTGATGTTACCAGAAATTGATGGTTTAGAAGTGGCAAAGGAAATTCGTAAAACAAGCCATGTGCCTATTATTATGCTGTCAGCTAAAGATAGTGAGTTTGATAAGGTTATTGGACTTGAGATTGGTGCAGATGACTATGTCACCAAACCTTTTTCTAATCGTGAGTTGCAGGCGCGTGTTAAAGCCCATCTTCGTCGAACAGACAATCTCGGCGCACAAATTCAAGAAGAGGCCAGTGCTAAAGAAAGTAATAATCTTGTTGTCGGAAACCTTGAGATTGTTCCAGATGCCTTTATTGCCAAAAAACATGGTGAAGAAGTAGAGCTTACCCATCGTGAGTTTGAGTTGTTACATCATTTAGCGACACATATGGGGCAAGTGATGACGCGCGAGCATTTGCTTGAGACGGTTTGGGGATATGACTATTTTGGGGATGTTCGAACAGTTGATGTTACGATTCGTCGTTTGCGTGAAAAGATTGAAGATACACCGAGTCGTCCAGAATATATTTTGACGCGTCGTGGTGTAGGGTATTTCATGAAGTCTTATGATTGAGTTTATCAAACGTATTATTTTTAATTGGAATTTTTGGTTCCTTGTTCTTTTGTTTCTCTTTTTATTTTATTTTATTTATCTTTTGATTCGAAGCTATAAGTTTAATCAACAATTAAAGCAGTTGAACCAAAAAGTGACAGCTTTAATTTCAGGGGATTATTCGGATGTCTTGACGTTAAAAGGCTCTTCTAGTTTAGTTGACTTGTCTTCTAGTATCAATGATTTATCAGATGTCTTTCGCATGACGCATGAAAATTTGGCGCAGGAAAAGAATCGTCTCTCTAGCATTTTAGCTTATATGAGTGATGGTGTGTTAGCTACAGATCGTCGTGGAAAAATTATAATGATCAATGCTATGGCACAGAGTCAATTAGGACTTGATAAGGATCAAGCTTTGGAATTAAATGTTTTGGATATCCTTGGTGAGACGTCAGATTATACCTATCATGAACTGTTATCAAAGACACCTGAGGTGACCTTGACACGTCAAAATGAGTTTGGAGAATGGATTAGCTTACGCATCAATTTTGCTCTTATCAAACGGGAAAGTGGTTTTATTTCAGGTTTAGTTGCGGTTTTACATGATACAACTGAACAAGAAAAAGAAGAACGTGAGCGCAGGCTATTTGTCTCAAACGTCAGTCATGAACTTCGAACACCATTGACATCTGTTAAATCCTACTTAGAAGCTCTAGATGACGGTGCTTTGACGGAGGCGGTGGCGCCTAGCTTTATTCGTGTGTCTCTTGATGAGACCAACCGCATGATGCGAATGATATCAGATTTACTAAGCTTATCACGTATTGATAATGATAATAGTCAGCTTGATGTCGAATTAACGAATTTTACTGCCTTTATGACTTATGTGTTGAATCGTTTTGATCAGATTAAAAGTCAGCAAACAATTGAAGGTAAGCACTATGATATCGTTCGAGAGTATCCTATTTCACCCATTTGGATTGAGATTGATAATGATAAGATGACCCAGGTTTTAGATAATATCTTAAACAATGCTATCAAGTATTCTCCAGATGGTGGTAAAATAACTGTTGGAATGAAGACAACTGATACTCAGCTGATTATTTCTATAGCCGATGAGGGCTTAGGGATTCCTAAAAAAGATTTACCTCTAATTTTTGATCGCTTTTACCGTGTGGATAAGGCAAGAAGTCGTGCTCAAGGAGGGACTGGTTTAGGACTGGCTATCGCTAAGGAAATTATTAAACAACATAGAGGCTTTATTTGGGCAAAGAGCGAGTACGGAAAAGGCTCTACCTTTACCATAGTCCTGCCATATGATAAAGAAAGTGTCGCTGTAGATAATTGGGATGAAGAAGAGGAGTAAATGACAACAAGCGGATTAACAAGCGGATTTAAGTATAGTATTTTAGCATCAGGATCAACAGGTAATTCCTTTTATTTGGAGACTCCTAAAAAGCGGATTTTAGTAGATGCAGGCTTGTCTGGTAAAAAGATTACCAGTCTTTTGGCAGAAATTGGGAGAGATCCTAAAGATTTAGATGCCATCTTGGTAACCCATGAGCACAAAGACCATATCCATGGTGTAGGAGTGCTAGCGCGTAAATATCACTTAGATATCTATGCTAATGAAAAAACTTGGCAAGTGATGGATGAACAAAATATGTTGGGAAAAATTGCAGTTGAGCAAAAGCATATTTTTGAACGAGGTAAAGTCTTAACTTTTGGTGATGTGGATATTGAAAGTTTTGGAGTCAGCCATGATGCTGTGGATCCCCAATTTTATCGTTTCATGAAAGATGATAAAAGTTTTGTGATGCTAACGGATACGGGATATGTGAGTGATAGAATGGCTGGGATTATTGAAAATGCAGATGCTTATCTCATTGAATCCAATCATGATGTTGAAATCCTACGTTCAGGGATGTACCCTTGGAAATTAAAGCAACGTATCTTATCAGATAAAGGACACTTATCAAATGAAGACGGTGCAGGAACTATGATACGCACTATTGGCAATAAAACTAAAAAAATTTATCTTGGACACCTTAGTAAAGAAAATAACATTAAGGAGTTAGCCCATATGACCATGGAAAATAATCTCTTACAAGCTGATTTTGCTGTGGGAAAAGATTTTCAGGTTTATGATACTTCCCCTGATAGTGCAACTCCCCTTAGTCTTATTTAATTGTAAAGTAAAATGTTTGAAAGACTCTTTCAAACATTTTTTATTTGTTAAAACAGATAGTAGTCCCTACTTTTCTTTATAGTCAGCTAGTATGAATTTTGATATAATGGTAAGATGATTGATGATGTTAATTAGAAAGGATAGTCATGCAACTGTTAATTCAAAAACTAAAGCAAGATTTTGGCATCGTATTTAAAGATCTCTCTTTACTTGAGACAGCCTTTACCCATACGAGTTATGCTAATGAACACCGCCTCCTAAATATTTCACATAATGAGCGTCTGGAATTTTTAGGAGACGCTGTTCTGCAACTGATTATCTCTCAATATCTTTTTGCAGCCTACCCTAAAAAAGCTGAGGGTGATCTCTCAAAAATGCGCTCGATGATTGTTCGTGAAGAGAGCTTGGCAGGATTTTCTATTTCATGCGGATTTGATCAGTTTATCAAACTTGGAAAAGGTGAGGAAAAGTCAGGTGGGAGACAACGCGCAACGATCCTAGGTGATTTATTTGAAGCCTTTTTGGGTGCCGTTTTACTGGATCAAGGTGTTGAGGTTGTGAAAGATTTTCTTTATCAAGTGATGATACCAGAGGTTGAAGCTGGAAATTATCAGCGCGTCACAGATTATAAGACCAAACTTCAAGAGTATTTGCAGATAGAAGGAGAAGTTAAGATTTCCTATCAAGTTTTTCGTGAAATTGGTCCTGCACATGCTAAATTGTTTGAAGTAAAAGTTGTGGTTGATGGACAAGAGGTCGCACAAGGAAGTGGAAAGTCAAAAAAATCAGCTGAACAAGCAGCAGCTAAGGCCGCTTTGGAGATTTTAACAAGAGGGTAAAATGTACTTAAAATCAATTGAAATGCAAGGTTTCAAATCATTTGCAGATAAGACCTTAATTGACTTTGATCAAGGGGTTACGGCTGTTGTTGGACCCAATGGTTCAGGAAAAAGTAATATTACAGAGAGTTTAAGATGGGCTTTGGGAGAATCGAGTGCAAAGAGTCTTCGAGGTGGCAAGATGCCTGACGTTATTTTTGCAGGAACTCAAGGACGAAAAGCTCTTAACTTTGCAAGTGTTGCCGTTACCTTAGATAATTCTGATCATTTTATCAAACAAGCCTCGGATTTAATCCGAATAGAACGTCACATTTATCGAAATGGTGATAGTGATTATTTGATTGATGGGAAAAAGGTTCGGTTGCGAGATATTCATGAGTTGTTTATGGACACTGGTTTAGGTCGTGATTCTTTTTCTATCATTTCTCAAGGTCGTGTGGAATCGATTTTTAACAGTAAGCCTGAGGAAAGACGAGCAATTTTTGAAGAAGCGGCTGGTGTTTTGAAATATAAGACACGTAAAAAAGAAACAGAATCAAAACTTAATCAGACTCAAGATAACTTGGATCGTCTAGAAGATATTATTTATGAATTGGATCTTCAATTAAAGCCGCTTAAACAACAAGCAGAAACAGCAAAACAATTTTTAATTTTAGAAAAAGAGAGAAAACAACTCGATTTAGATTTGCTGATTTATCAAATAGAAGACCAGAAACAAAAGCAGGCTAAACTTGAGTTGGAACTCAAAGATGCTCAAGAAACGCTGGATGCTTATTATGCGGAGAAAGCCGAGTTAGATCAGGACTATCATCTTTTAAAAAAAGATAGACAAGATCTAGCGGAGCAAATCAAAACCTGTCAAGAAAAATGGCAGGATACTACTAAAACAGTGAGCGAGTTAGATAAAGAAGCTGCTTTATTGGCACTTGAATCAAGTCAAACTGAAGAAAAAAGAGCTGATGCTTTAAAAGAGTTAGAGGTTTTGAAAGAGGATAAAAACCAGCTTGATCAAGACTTAACAGCAAAGCAAGCAACGATTGATCAAGTGGAGGCCCAACTTAAAGAAGTTGAGCGAGATATTCAAAGTCTTAAACAAAAGTTGGCACGTTTTGATCAAAATCCTGATCAGGTTTTAGAGCAGCTAAGAGATGAATTTGTCGATTTGATGCAAACAGAGGCTGATCAGAAAACCCTTTTGACACAAGTGGAGACAGATCTTAAAAGCTATCAAGAAACTCAAAACACTCAATCAGCAGAAACTGAAAAGTTAAATTCAGAAATCTTAAGTTTAACTCAACAAACTCAAGTTGCCTTGAAGAGTTACCAGTCTGCAAAACAACAAGTTGAAGATTTGCTCGAAGACTATCAAAACAAGTCACAAGAGGTGTTAAGACTAGAGGAAGTTTATAAAGAAAAACAAGCTCAGATGTTTCATCAGATGGATCAGATTAAACACAAAGAAGCAAGGCAAGAAAGTTTAAAACAGATCCAAAAAAGCCATAGTCAATTTTATGCGGGTGTCAGGGCTGTTCTAAAGGCTAGTCATGAGTTAGATGGCATTATAGGAGCGGTTAGTGAGCATCTTAGTTTTGCGCCATCTTATCAGACAGCCTTAGAGATTGCGTTGGGGGCTAGTAGTCAACATATTATCGTTGAAGACGAGTCTGCTGCGAAACGTTCGATTCAATTTTTACAAAAAAGTCGTCAGGGAAGAGCCACTTTTTTACCATTAACAACCATTAAGCCACGTTACTTATCAGATGAGGTTATTAATCAGTTATCGCGTCTTTCAGGTTTTATTGGTTTAGCAAGTGAGTTAGTAACCTACGATGCTGCTTTGTCGGCGATTTTCAAAAATTTACTAGGGACAACGGCTATTTTTCAAACTATTGACCAAGCCAATCAAGCGGCGCGTGAATTGCGCTATCAGGTGAGGATAGTGACCCTAGATGGCAGTGAGATTCGACCAGGTGGTGTTTTTTCTGGCGGAAGTAGGAGACAACAAAATCCAACTTTTATTAAACCAGAACTTGATCAATTAAAACAAGACATCACGGCCTTATCAGTAGATCTATTAGGATTGGAGCAAGAGGTAGCTAGCCTCAAGCAAACGTTAGATGGAGCTCGTCAAGGATTGGAAAATCTAAAACAAGCAGGAGATCAAGCTAGGTTATTAGAGCAAAAAGAGGAGCTACAGTATCAGCAGTTGTCGGGGCGATTGTCTGATTTAGAATTGGCTTTTTCAAAGTTAGTTCCAAAAGATAATCACTTAAGAGAGAAAGGGTTACTGGAGCAAAAAGCACAGTTGCATCAAGACTTGGAAAATATCCAAAAACAAAAAGAAGAACTTCAAAAAGAGATGCATCAGCTTAAAGAAAATAAGGAAAGTCTAACGAAAGAGCTGTCAGATGTCAGTCAGTTATTAAATGAGCGGCAGTTGAGTGAGCGAGAATTAGCGAATACTTTAAAATTTGAATCAGCCAATTTCTCTAGACTAGAGTTAGATTTGGAGCAGGCGGTGTCCAAGATCCAAGAGCTAGAGGCTTTTCTGGAAGCCAGTCATCAGCTATCTTCTGAAAATTTACCTGATTTAGAGGAAAAGATAAGGCATTTTAAAACTCAAGCTGATCGCCTACAACAAGATAGCATTAAGTTGCAGTTTGAGTTAGAGGATACTGAAGCTCAGCTAGAAGAAATTGAGGAGAAGCTAACTAGTCTAGGTCAAAAAAATGACACCTTTATCCGTAATCAAGCGGCTTTGGAAACAGAATTAAAGGGTAGTATTAGTCAGTTGCAACAGTTAGGGCATCGCTTAATTACTGATTATCAAAAATCATATGATGAAGCTAAGCAGGCTGCCCAGTTTGTTGAAAATAGTAGCGTTGCCAAACAACGTTTGATTGATTTGGAGCGCTTTATTAAAGATTTGGGTCCGATCAATTTAGAGGCTGTTGAGCAATCTGAGGAAGTTAGCCAACGTTTGAGTTTTCTTAGCAGTCAAAAATCGGATCTTGTTCAGGCTAAGACCATGTTACTAGATACTATTTCAGACATGGATGCTGAGGTTAAGGAACGCTTTACCACCACCTTTGAGGCCATTCGTGATAATTTTAAGCAGACTTTTAGAAGTATGTTTGGAGGTGGGGCTGCAGATTTGATTTTGACGAGCTCAGATCTTCTCACAGCAGGAGTAGAGATATCAGTTCAACCACCAGGCAAGAAAATTCAGTCACTGAATCTCATGAGTGGAGGAGAGAAAGCACTCTCTGCTTTGGCCCTTCTTTTTGCCATCATCAAGGTCAAAACCATTCCTTTTGTCATCTTAGATGAGGTTGAGGCAGCTCTAGATGAGGCCAATGTGAAGCGTTTTGGAGATTATCTCAATCGCTTTGATAAGTCTAGTCAGTTTATTGTCGTGACCCATCGCAAAGGGACTATGGCGGCAGCAGATAGTATTTATGGTGTTACTATGCAAGAATCAGGGGTGTCTAAATTAGTTTCAGTCAAATTGAAAGATGTAGCCACCTAAAAAAATGATGATACAAATAGCCTAAGATAATCATGCTTCTTAACAAGGCTCCGTTATGCCCTTTAAGAAGTAGGTCTTTGGCTATTTTTTAATCCTTCAAAAAGATTTCTAAAAATGGACTTGATAATGATAAGAAATTTTTACTTTGCTTTTTTTAGAAGTGATTGAAATATGATAACAGTTAAAAAGAGAGGAAATGAGGGATAATCGAGAAGATTTTTTAAAATTTTGATAAAATAAGAGTATGATAAATAGGAGAGTTAGTATGGCCCAAGAGATTAAGTTACTTGCAACAGACATGGATGGAACATTTTTGGATGAAAATGGTCAATTTGATCGTACCCGTTTGACGACTTTATTGCCTAAATTAGCTCAGGAAAATATCATTTTTGCAGTGGCTAGTGGACGTCCTCTTTTAGCCTTAGAAGAGTTGTTTAAAGAGTATTTGGAACAGATTGCTTTAGTGGCTGAAAATGGAAGTGTTGTCACTTATCAAGGTGAGATACTTTTTGAAGCTAAGATGACCACAAAGCAGTATCTAGATTTGGTGGATGTGATTAAAAATAGTCCTTATGCAAAAGGGACGGACTTGCTCTTGTCTGGAAAAGATGGCGCCTATATGCTTGAGGAGACCAGTCCCAGTTATCGTGCCTTTATGGCTCAATATTATGAAAATATTCAATTGGTTAGCTCCTTTTCAGAGGTGACGGACGATATTTTTAAAGTGACTACCAATATTTCTCCAGAAGAGATGGAAGCAGGGGTGGCTTGGTTGAATCAAGCTGTTCCTTATGCTACGGCTGTGACCACAGGTTTTGAATCAGTGGATATCATTTTAAAAGATGTTCACAAGGGTGTTGGTTTGGAGCATCTTTGTCAAGGATTAGGAATAGGACTAGAAAATGTTGTTGCTTTTGGGGATAACCTTAACGATTTAGAGATGATGGGCATGGCTGGCTATGCTGTGGCTCCAGAAAACGCTAGAGAAGCCATAAAAAAAATAGCTGATATTGAGATTGGTCACGCTCACACTGGAGCGGTATTATCCTATATGGAAGGATTGGTAGATGATGTCTATTAAGTTAATTGCCATGGATTTAGACGGCACTCTTTTTACAGATCAAAAAGAAGTCACTCGAAGAAACCAGCAGGCTTTGAAAAAAGCAAGAGAAAAAGGTGTTCATGTTGTGGTGACCACAGGGCGTCCTTTAAAAGCTATTGAATACCTTCTTGAGGAGCTTGATTTGATGACAAAAGACTCCTACTCTATTACTTTTAATGGTGGTCTAGTTCAAAATAATCAGGGTGAGATTTTAGATAAAAAAGAGATGTCTTATTTAGAGGCTAGACGAATTGTTGAAATAGCAGGGGCTATGGGTTTACCTCTTGATATTTTAAGTGATGCTCATGTTTATGAGTATAATCCAGATGGGCTTCATTCACTTTATCAAGCGGTTAATCCCCATCTCGTTTTTCATAAACTAGATCGCATCGAAGATTTGCCAAAAGATATTGTGTTAAATAAGGTTTTATCAGCTTATGATGCTAGGGTTTTGGATGAAAAACTTCCTGTTTTACAAGATTTGTTAGGGCAGCACGTAGAGGTCTTTAAATCACGTGACATTGTTCTAGAGTTTATGCCTAAAGGGGTTCACAAGGCAGCGGGCTTAGCTCACCTCTGTCGGCATCTTGAGATTAGTCCCAAAGAGGTACTAGCTATTGGTGATGAGGAAAATGACTTGACCATGATTGAATGGGCAGGTTTAGGGATTGCGATGAAAAATGGTGTTCCAGCATTAAAAGAAAAAGCAGATGTGGTGACACCCCATACAAATAATGACTCAGGTTTAGCTTGGGCAGTTGAAAAATTCATTTTAGGAGAAGAGCATGGGATTATTTAATGATTTATTTGGAGAAGAGGCTACAAGGGTTGATGCGACACAGGTCACATCTGATGACACGGTGGTGAACGAAGATTTAGCAGAGGAAAAAATAGAAACCAATCAAGCAGCTAAAGATTTTATGGCTGAGTACTATGCCAAGCGTGCTGAAATTGAAAAAGCTATTGCTGAGGGAACTTATGTTAAACCAGAAGAAACAAAACCACAAGAAGAACAAGAAGTTCCTGCACTTGAAACAGAAAGTGAAAAATACAATCGTAGTCTTAAAAAGACACGAACAGGGTTTGGAGCACGTCTCAATGCTTTCTTAGCTAATTTCCGTCGAGTAGATGAGGACTTTTTTGAAGAGCTTGAAGAGATGCTTATTTTATCAGATGTGGGTGTGACAGTTGCCACGAATTTGACAGAGGAATTACGCTATGAAGCAAAATTAGAAAATGCTAAAAAACCAGAAGAGTTACGTCGTGTCATTATTGAAAAATTGGTTGATTTATATGAAAAAGATGGTTTTGATAATGAGAAGATCAATTTTCAAGATGATTTGACGGTCATGCTTTTTGTGGGTGTTAATGGTGTTGGTAAAACGACTTCTATCGGAAAATTAGCGCATAAGTATAAAACGGCTGGAAAAAAAGTGATGTTGGTTGCAGCAGATACCTTCCGTGCTGGTGCAGTGGCACAGTTAGCGGAGTGGGGGCGTCGAGTTGATGTTCCAGTTGTAACTGGTCCTGAAAAAGCAGACCCTGCCTCAGTTGTTTTTGATGGGATGGAAAAAGCTGTTGCAGAGGGTGTCGATATTTTGTTGATTGATACGGCTGGACGTTTGCAAAATAAAGATCACTTGATGGCAGAGCTTGAAAAAATTGGACGTATTATTAAGCGAGTATTGCCTGATGCTCCCCACGAGACACTTCTTGCTTTAGATGCCTCGACTGGTCAAAATGCCTTGGTACAAGCTAAAGAGTTTTCTAAGATAACCCCTCTAACTGGTCTTGTATTGACTAAGATTGATGGGACAGCGCGTGGTGGCGTTGTTTTGGCTATTCGTGAAGAGTTGGACATCCCTGTTAAATTTATTGGTTTTGGAGAAAAAATCGATGATATTGGAGAGTTTAATTCCGAAGATTTTGTAAAAGGTCTCTTGGAAGGCATTGTATAAATCAAAATCCCCATTTTCTATTAGAAAATGGGGATTTTAAGTTATAAAAATGATGCTTAGTCTCTATTTTTAAGCTTCTCTTACAGCATAGTATTGTCCAGTTGCAGATGAGAAATTAAAGTTTTTGAAAGGTAATTCATTGAGCTCACTAACATAAGGGCTAATCTGCTTCACTTTTTCGTAGAGTGTTTCGATATCTGTACTGGTGAAGAGTAAACTTGGTTGGTTTTCAGCAACTTCTGGTGAATAAGTGCGGATAAATTCAAGAGAATAGACTGTAAATTTACAGTTTGACTCAGGGTTAATTTTCATGTCAAACGATGGATAGTCTAAGATAGTTTGTTCATTTGAAATGACAAAACCAAGACTTTTCCAAAATTCCTTTTCTTTTTCTACATCTTCAACATAGATCATGATTCCAAATTCTGTATTAAACATGATTTTCTCCTTTTCAACGTTCTATATTATATCATAATTACGCAAAAAGAAAAACCCTTGTTGAAAGGGTTTATAGAATTTTCCTCTTATTTTAATTGTTTAAATAAGTTAAAGAAGAAGAAATAGATGGCAAGAACAAGGAAGAGTTGCAAAGAAAAGACAGCTTGTACGCTTTGGGTTAGTGTGGAGCTGGTATTGACTAAAACAGAAGAGATAGCCGTTCCAAGTGCTCCAGCAAATTGTTGCATCATTTGGAAAATCGCTGAAGCATCTGCTTTTTTATCTTGTGGGAGTTGGGAAACAGATACTGCCAAAGTATTGTTAAAGGCCATGTTACGTCCAAAAGTAAAAACGATGTAAGAGAGTGCTAAACTAAAGACAGTTAAGGATGAGGTCATACTCGCCATGATAAACAAAGCCAGAGCAAAGAGGGTATTACCAATATAAAGAGATGGTTTTGGGCCTTTACGATCATAAAATTTACCAAAGAAAGGTGCTAGAAGTGCTCCTAGAAGTGTTCCAGGAAGTAGGGCAAATCCTGCCAAGGTGGAACTAGCTCCCTTTACTTCAATTAAGAAGTTTGGAATAATGAAGTTAGAACCTAGATTTGAAAATTGATAGATGAAAAAAGGGATTAAGCCAAGCCAAACCGTAGGGACTTTCAGTACGCGAATATCAAGAAACGGTGTTTTCGTTTTTAAACTCCGTCTGATAAAGGCACTTAGAGTGAGTAAAAATAAGAGGAAGTAGGTCCAATTGGGATGTCCTTCTTCTAAGCTGGTGATGGCAAGAAGAGAGCTTGTGAGTGAAATGGCTAATAAGCTAAAAGCTAATAGATCAAAAGGACGCTTGTGAGTTTTTGGGCTATTTTCCATATAGATCTGATTGAGAATAAAGCAGATGATTGGAACAGGTAGAATAAAAATGAAAATCCATTGCCAAGGAAGGTGTGCAATCATAAAGCCGCCATAAGTTGGACCAAATGCGGGCGCAAGACTCATAATCAGTCCTCCAATTCCCATGTAAGTTCCAATTTTATTTTGAGGCACACGCTCCAGAATTAAATTAAACATAAGTGTCATTCCAATTCCTGTTCCGAGCCCTTGTAGCACACGCCCTGTAATCATCATCGGAAAGAAATTGGTGATAAAGGCTAAGACAGTTCCTGAGGTAAAAAGAACTAGGGCAAGATTTAAAATGGTTTTCTCTTTGACATTTTGTTGCAAGGTAGCACTGATGGTCATGGAAATAGCAACAGCTAAGAGATAGACAGTCGTAATCCATTGCAAACTTGATAAAGGGAGATCAAAGACTTTTTGCAAGGTTGGAAAGGTGACGTTCATACTTGTTTCAGATAAGATACCAGCAAAACCAAGGAGAGCAGTAGCAACGATGGATAAGGTGGTATTTTTTGAGACAGTGTCTTTTGATGGCATTGTATCCTCCATAAAATATAAAAAGGTAGCACAGACTTGGCTACTACCTTTTGATGATAAAATTTAGATAATACTAGCTTAACACGATTGATGGGAAAGTTCAAGCAGTCTTTTAGTGAAGTCGGTCGTCTAAAGCGGTCATTAACTTTTAGTTATTTCGAGGTCATTTGTCAATTTCTTCTTTACTAAGAGGGAAAATTGCTAAATTGGTGTCTTAGTTTTCCTGTAAAGGATTATTTGAGATTTTGTACCACTTTAGTGAGGTCAATCTGAAGTTAGCTGTGCTCATCATCTTTTTTGGTACAATGTAACATTTGTCTCCTTACCATTTTAAAAGTGGTATTAGTTGTCATTTGAGTATAAAGAAAGAGATGATAAAATGTTGACAAAAATCTAGAAACTTGATAAACTCAATGATATCATAAATTAATCGCGCACGATTAAAATAAAGGAGTTATAAAAATGAAACGTCTAGAAAATCAGTTTGATAAAATTACGTTTGAACGCAAGTCCATTCGTGATTATGATGAGACCTTTAAATTATCTCGTGAAGACATTTTACAATTATTGGATGAGGCAGTCACTGCTCCCTCTTCGGTAAACTTACAGCCATGGCGATTTGTTGTGGTGGATACACCAGAAGGAAAAGATAAGCTCAAACCATTGATTCGTTTTAATACTAACCAAAATGAAACCTCAGCAGCTATGATCTTAATTTTTGGTGATACCCAGTGTTACGAATACGGTCCTGAAATTTATGATAAGGCAGTTGCAGAAGGAAAAATGCCTAAAGAAGTGCGTGATAAACAACTAAATGCAATTATCCCAATGTATCAAAATCTTTCTCGTGAAGCCATGCGAGATATTGTGAAAATTGATGCCAGTCTAGTAGCGATGCAGTTCATGTTAGTGGCACGTTCTTATGGGCTAGATACCAATCCAATTGGTGGTTTTGAAGCTGATCAACTGGCAGAAGCATTTGACTTAGATCCAGAACGTTACCTCCCTGTTATGATTGTTTCAATTGGTAAGGCTAAAGAAAGCGGCTATCAGTCCGTTCGATTAGATGCTAAAAGGGTTACTCAGTTTAAATAACGATAAAAATACACCTTTATGATCAAAAAAGGCGTATTTTTATTTATTGATAGAGAGTTTAGCTAAAAGTTTTAAGAAAATGTAAGATTTTCCCCTGCTCTCAGTATCTTATGCTTAAAACGTACGATAGACGTATGGGTTTTGTGGTTCTTGAGTTTTTTGGCTTTTTGTGATGTGAAGGACGGGGAGGGTTTGTTTGAGGTTTTGATTATATTCGAGGCGAATAGTTCCTGTGGCTTTGACCCAAGTATTGTTTTCATAGTGTTCACTAGCATCAGTTGTTAGTAAGCCATAGACACCTGAGTCGGCAATACAGTGGATAATCCCAAATCTAAAGAGAAATTGACTGTCTGAGTCTTCAGGGTCATTATAAACAAAGCCGATATACTCAATTTCTCGACCAATAAAGTCATTGGGATATTTATAAATAATTTCCATCACTTCCATATAGTTTTGAGTGGTGATGACTAATTTATCTGCGCCTAAATAGGCTTTCTCAGCTTTTTTCATTTCACTTTCATAAGCGGATTTCGTGAAATACAGACTTGTATCAGGTTTTAAATACTGCACACTTGTCCCATCTGAACTTTGACCAGATGAACTAGATCCCTCAGCTAGTGGAAAATGATAACCTTTAGCAGAAACTGTTGTTGAATCTAGAGTAACTGTTGGAACACAAAGACCAACAAAAATAGGAAAGGTCATCAATACGATGCTAGATAATTTAGCTAATGTTCCATGAAGATGCGAATGTACCTTGATTTGTTTCATCCAAATTACTAACTGGACCATAGCTAAAATAAAGGCTAAAGCCATAGAGATATAGGCAAGGTAGGAGTAATGTGTGTTGATATATTGGTCTAGCTTGCCAGATAATTTGAGGTACATGGATAGCTCAAGATAGCCAACGAGAATTAAAAAGCGTAACATCTAAATCACCCCCACAAGAATGCAATATAAGATTACCATTAGACTAGATAGGCTAACAAATTGCAAAATAAAACGTCCCTTGAAGTATTTGTGCATCATTAAAAGATTTTTAATATCTACCATAGGACCAATTAAAAGAAAGGCTAAAACAGGTGCAATGCCAAAAGTTGATAATAAGGAGGCGCCGATAAAAGCGTCTGCCTCACTACAAAGTGAAAGAAGTAAGGCAAGGAGCATCATGACTAAGATCGCCATAAGTGGACTATGCCCAATAGTAGTTAGGATTCGTGTTGGGACATAGATTTGCATTGCTGAGGCAACCAAGGACCCAAAAATGAGATAACGTCCTGTGTCAAAAAACTCATCAATGGCATGACTAAGCGCTAAAAAGATTTTTTTTCCACTTGAATCATGATGGCTATCATGAACATGGCCTTTCTTATTTTCTTTTAGAATATTGTCATCTACAACAAAAGCTAGTAAGATACCAAGAGAGAGGGCGATAAGAATAGCACCGAGTAGCCTTAGTAGGACAAATTTAATCGAGTTACCAAAAGCAGAATAGGTCGCAAAAAGTACAATAGGGTTAATAATAGGAGCAGTGGCTAAAAAAGGGATTGCCGTATAGCTGGGAACTTTTTTCTCTAAAAAGCGATTAATAATAGGGACGATCCCACATTCGCATGACGGAAAAATAAAACCAATGAAGGTACCAAACAAAATACGCAAGATCTTGTTTTTAGGTAGAAACTGTGCAACTTTATCTGGTGTTACAAAAATCTCAATGAAACCTGATAATATACTACCTAGTAAAACAAAGGGCAGGGCCTCAATGATAATTGATAAAAAGATGGCCAGCATCTGTAGGAGGCTATCAGGAAGCTGTTGAAATAGAGTCATAGATCAACTCTCTTTACTTTCTTTTTTATCCTCTTCTTTTTGAGGAGGAGGTGTGGTTTCAATAGGAGGAAGAGTTGCAAAATTTTCCATCATTTTTTCTAAATCGTCGCGTTTTTTAAAGGTAATTGCCATCAGTTGGACCAACTTTCTATTTTTAATAGGTCTATTATACTAGCAAATAACAGATTTTACAAAATTTGAACAAAAGACTTGCAACTATCACTAATTAGTGATAATATATCTTCATCATCACTTATCGGAGGAAAATATTATGACAATCGAACTTGGCATTTCAACTTTTGGCGAAACAACTCCCCTTGAAAAAACAGGAAAAACTCTTTCACATGATGAACGGATTCGGAATATGATTGAAGAAATTGAGTTGGCAGATCAAGTTGGCTTAGATATCTATGCAGTGGGTGAGCATCATCGTGAAGATTTTGCCGTATCAGCTCCAGAAATTATTTTAGCGGCAGGAGCAGTGAACACCCAACATATCCGCTTATCTAGTGCGGTAACCATTTTGTCCTCAATTGATCCTGTTCGTGTTTATCAGCAGTATGCTACTATTGATGCTTTGTCAAATGGAAGAGCGGAAATTATGACTGGTCGTGGGTCCTTTATTGAGTCTTTCCCACTTTTTGGGTATGATTTGAATGACTATGAAGACTTATTTAATGAAAAATTAGACATGCTTCTGGCCATTAAGGAAAATACCAATCTGAAATGGAAGGGTCAATATACGCAGTCTGTGGATAATCGTCCTGTCTATCCTCGAGCTGTTCAAAAAGATTTTCCAGTTTGGGTAGCCACAGGAGGTAATCTTGATTCAACTGTCCGTATCGCAGAGCAAGGACTTCCTATTGCCTATGCAACAATTGGGGGTAATCCGAAGGCTTTTCGCCAATTAGTTCGTATTTATAAAGAGATTGGCAACCGTCATGGTCATTCTTCAGAACAACTTAAAGTTGCGGCTCATTCTTGGGGCTGGATTGCTGAGGATACTAAAACCGCTATCAAAGAGTATTTCCATCCGACGAAGCAGGTTGTTGATGCCATTAGTAAAGACCGTCCGCATTGGAAAGAGATGACTTATGAAGACTACCTTCAAGCTGTTGGACCAGATGGCGCCATGTTTGTAGGAGATCCTGATCATGTGGCAAGAAAAATCATTAAAATTATTGAAGATCTTGATTTGGATCGCTTCATGCTTCACCTGCCAATCGGCTCTATGCCGCATGAAGAGACGCTAAAAGCTATTCGTCTCTTTGGTGAAAAAGTTGCTCCAAAAGTGAGAGCACATTTTGAGAAAAAATAAATAACCAGCACTTTTCGATTTGGAAAGTGCTTTTTAATTATTTTCTAGTAAAGTAAATTGTGTTATAATGTAATCGATTACTTCTATTAAGGGGATCTATTATGACAAATGGTAAAATTTTAGGTTTGGATATAGGTATTGCTTCGGTTGGTGTGGGTCTTATTGATGCAACAACTGGGGAAGTCATCCATGCCAGTTCTCGCATTTTTCCATCAGCCAATGCAGCTAACAATGCAGAACGTCGAGGATTTCGTGGTGGAAGACGTTTGAGCCGTCGGAAGAAGCATCGTATGAAACGTGTGAAAGACTTATTTGAAAAATACAGACTAGAGACACGATTTAACAATCTAAATTTAAATCCATATGAGCTTAGGGTTAGAGGACTGACAGAGAAGTTAGCACCAGAGGAGTTGTTTGCTGTTTTGAAAAACCTCAGTAAACATCGTGGGATATCTTATCTGGATGATGCAGAAGATGATAGCGCGAGCGCCAAAACTAACTATGCTAAATCTGTTTTGGCTAATAAAGAGCTCCTAAAATCAAAGACACCAGGACAAATTCAGTTAGAACGCTTTGAAAAATATGGTCAGGTACGTGGAGATTTTGATATCGTGACACCTGAAGGGGAGCAACAGCGGATTATCAATGTTTTTTCGACGACAGATTATAAAAAAGAAGCAGAACAAATCTTAGAGACACAAGCACTCTATTATCCTCAAATTAGTCCAGAATTTATCGAGGACTTTATTACTATTTTGACCTCAAAAAGAAAATATTATCATGGCCCAGGAAATGAAAAATCTCGGACGGACTATGGACGCTATCGTACGGATGGTATGACGCTTGATAATATTTTTGATATTTTAGTTGGAAAATGTAGTATCTATTCAGATGAGTACCGTGCAGCAAAGGCTTCCTATACTGCACAAGAATTTAATTTTTTAAATGATTTGAATAATCTAACGCTTCCTACAGAAACCAAGCGTCTAAGCTTTGATCAGAAAAAAGACTTAGTCAGATTTGCAACTACTGCTACAACTTTAGGACCTGACAAATTACTAAAAGAAATTGCTAAGATGGTTGGATGCTCCAAAGATGACATCAAAGGCTATCGTATTGATAATAAAGAAAAACCAGATTTGCACACTTTTGAAGCTTATCGAGCAATGACCAAATTAGAAACGCTTGATGTAGCCAGCTTATCTCGTGAAACGCTAGATGAATTAGCACGTATTTTAACTCTAAATACTGATAGAGAAGGAATTGAAGAAGCTATTTCAAAAGATTTACCAAATCAATTTTCAAGAGAACAAATTGATGAATTGATTCAGTTTAGAAAATCTAAAAGTCAGTTATTTGGAAAAGGATGGCATAGTTTTTCGTCAAAATTGATGTCCGAGCTTATCCCTGAGTTATATGCTACTAGTGAGGAACAGAGGACTATTTTGACGAGGCTAAATAAAGTATCTCCTGAGCGAAAAGTTACTCATCGAACCAAGTATATCAATGAGCAGGATGCTACAGAGGAGATTTACAACCCTGTTGTTGCTAAATCTGTTAGACAAGCTATTAAAATCATCAATGAGTGTATCAAGAAGTGGGGAGAATTTGATCAGATCGTTATTGAAATGCCACGTGATAAAAATGAAGATGATGAGAAGAAGCGAATTGCGGATGGCCAAAAAGCTAATGCTAAAGAAAAAGAAACTGCTGAAAAGTTTGCAGCATCTCTTTATAATGGAAAAAAAGAACTGCCAGATGAGGTCTTTCATGGGCACAAGCAGTTAGCTACTAAGATTCGTTTATGGTATCAGCAAGACGGAAAATGTTTATACACTGGTCAAGATATCTCTATTCATGATTTAATTCATAATCAAAATCAATATGAAATTGATCATATTATGCCTTTGTCTTTATCATTTGATGATAGTCTGAGCAATAAGGTTCTAGTTTTAGCAACTGCAAACCAAGAAAAAGGGCAACAAACACCTTATCAGGCTATTCCAAGGATGAAGTCAGCTTGGTCTTATAGGGAATTTAAAGCCTTTATTTTAGCTTGTAAGAGATTAAGTAAGAAAAAACGAGAGTATTTATTAACAGAAGAAGATATTGATAAAATTGAGGTAAGACGAACATTTATTGCACGTAACTTGGTTGATACACGTTATGCTTCGCGGGTAGTGCTAACGACCTTACAAGATGCTCTAAAAGCAATGAATAAAGAGACTAAAGTTTCAGTAGTTCGTGGTCAATTTACCTCACAATTGCGCAGACAGTGGAGAATTACTAAGACACGAGATACTTATCATCATCATGCTATTGATGCTCTTATCATTGCGGCTTCTAGCCAGTTAAAATTGTGGAAAAAACAAGATAATCCGATGTTTGAGGACTATGAGCAAGGTCAAAAGATAGACTTGGAAACAGGCGAGATTTTATCAGATGACGACTACAAGAAATTAGTCTTTCAATCACCTTATCAAGGCTTTGTTCACACGATTTCTTCAAAATCATTTGAGGATGAGATTCTCTTTTCTTATCAAATAGATTCTAAGGTTAATCGAAAAATTTCGGATGCGACGATTTATGCGACAAGGCAAGCACAATTATCAAAAGATAAAAAAGAAGAAACCTATGTTTTAGGTAAAATTAAAGATATCTATAGCCAAACGGGTTATGATGCCTTCCGTAAAAAATATGATAAAGATAAGTCAGTATTTTTAATGTACCAGAAGGATTCTTTGACTTGGGAAAAGGTTATTGAAGTGATTCTACGTGATTACAAAGAGTTTGACGATAAGGGGAAAGAAGTTGGAAATCCTTTTGAACGATATCGCCAACAAAATGGCTTAATGACTAAGTACAGCCGCAAAAACAAAGGAACACCGATCAAGGCATTGAAATATTATGATAATAAGCTTGGAAACCATGTTGATATCACACCAGATGACAGTAAAAATCCTGTGGTACTACAATCGATCAATCCTTGGAGAGCAGACTTATACTTTAATCCTAAGACTGCTAAATATGAACTATTAGGATTGAAGTATGCTGACTTAAGCTTTGAAAAAGGGACTGGAAATTATACTATCTCGCAAGAAAAATATGATGAAATTAAGAAAAGAGAAGGTATTTCTGAAGAATCTGAATTCAAGTTCACTCTTTATAAAAATGATTTATTACTGATTAAAGATATGGAAAATGGAGAGGAACAAGTATTTAGATTTTTGTCGCGTACTAAGCCAAATGAAAAAAATTGTGTTGAGTTAAAACCTTACGATAAGGCTAAATTTGATGGTGGACAAGTTTTACTCAGTGTTTTAGGAGATGCTGACAAATCTGGACGGGTTAAAAAAAGCTTAAGTAAAACCAATATTTCTATCTACAAAGTTAAAACTGATATTCTTGGTCATCAGCATTTTATCAAAAAAGAAGGGAATCATCCTAAACTAAGTTTTGGAAAGGATAATAAATTAGATAAAAATAAATGATAAAA